>NZ_JACJOY010000062.1:0-75154 GCF_014695815.1 Trichocoleus sp. FACHB-6 | reverse complement strand
TTATGAGTTATTGCCAGAAACATCGGAGACTTTTATTTATCTGGCAATGATCCGTATCATGGTCAGGCGGTTGGCATAATATTTAACCCCTCACCACTTTTCAAACATCCTCTAAGAGAACTAGAAGAGTTTGGCTTAGTCCAAGTCCGAGTTTACCCAGAAGTTCCTCCCCATGTAGAATATTCTCTAATCGAAAGAGGGCGCGAAAATCAATCTGTGATGACGGCTCTAAATCAGCTAGAATCTCGATGATTAGAGAGTAAAAGTTGTGCTTGTCCTCTCTATCAAAAAGTGGAAGTAAAACTGTAGTTTGGCGTACTTTATAATCAGCTTTCTTCTGCAATAATGTATGGCAAAAAGGCAACGTCCATCTTCGTCTAAGCGCTTTTTAAGCACGAATAGACAGTTTAACGTCGTGGGGCGGGGTGACTCGCTATTTCGCTGGGGCGACCTGTATTATTTAATACTCACAATCTCCTGGCCTTGGTTTTTCGTGCTGTTGGCTTTGGGGTATGCGATCGCCAACTCCCTGTTTGCGATCGCATATCTCGCAGGAGGCGACGGCATAGAAAATGCACAGCCTGGTTCCTTTAAAGATGCCTTCTTCTTCAGCGTTCAAACAATGGCTTCCATCGGGTACGGTGCAATGTATCCGCGCACGCTATACGCAAATTTCTTAGTCACAATTGAATCACTGGTCGGACTTTTGGGCATTGCTATGGGTAGCGGTCTGATGTTCGCCCGTTTTTCCCGTCCGACAGCTAGAGTCCTTTTCAGTCGCGTAGCAGTTATTAGCCGCTATGATGGCGTACCAACTTTGATGTTTCGGGCTGCCAACCAGCGTCGTAACTTTATTGTAGAAGCCCAGATAAACGTGACTATGGTGCGGAACGAAATCAACCGCGAGGGCGAATTTATGCGCCGATTCTACGACCTGAAACTGGTTCGCAGCCACACGCCTATCTTCGCCCTGTCTTGGACGGTGATGCACCCGATTGATGAGACAAGTCCCCTCTATGGGGCTACGCTGGCAACTCTTGCCCAGACGGAAACTGACATTGTGATTACACTAATCGGGCTAGACGAAACAGTTTCGCAAAATATCCATGCCCGTCACTCTTTTTCGGATAAAGAAATTTTGTGGAATATGCGTTTTGTGGATATTTTCAGTTCGGATAGGAGACAGGATGGGCGACGCTTGATTGACTATACCCGTTTTCACGATGTGGTTCCAGAGGGGTTGGGGACTGGGGATTAGGGACTGGGGCTGGGAATGCAGATATAGTGAAACTCAACAAACCTAATATTAGCGTTGGGTAACGCTCACCTCAACCCAACCTACTTGCTTCTGGTTAATTATCTATTTCTTTCTATCGTCACATTCCATGTATCTAAAGTTGTACCAACAGTTTGATCCAGACCTGTCAAAGCATTGAGATAGGCAATAATTGCAGTAAGCTCTCTGTTTTTTGCTTCTACTAAGTTACTTTGAAAAGTCACCACTTGGAAAATTTCCCCTCTTCCCAATTTCAGCCTTTCTTGTTCTATCTGTAATTGTCTTTCTGACAACTCTCTTGCTTGTTGGGCAAGCCTCACCTCCGAAAGTCTAAGGTTGACATCTCTAACCCTGTCGGTTACTTGAATTTCTATACTTTGACGCAGATTTTCTAATGAGTTCCTTGCTTGGAGGAAGTTTACCCGACTTCGTTGAAAATCTCGTTCTGCTGTGCGATCACCAAAAGTATGAGAAAAGACTAAGCCAGCAGCCAATTGTGAGCTGCTACTTACAGAATTGTCGTATCTTGCATCAAAATCTAAGTTCAAGCGCCTGTTATTATCTGCTACCAACTGGTCTAATTTAGCTATTTCTAAGCGGAGCTGTGCTTGCAAATAATCCGGTCTATTTTGAAAAGCTACTATTTTTAGTTTATTTAACTCTGGAGATATTGATGATAATATAATTCTTTCCACTGCCACAATATCTAGATTTTGTCCGATGTCTAAGATATCAAGTAAAGCTAACTTGGCAGAGGCAAGAGTATTTTGAGCAGCTAATAAGCTAAGTTCTCGATTAGCAACTTCTGTCTGACTTTGAACAATTTCAACTGGCGCTATTCTACCAGCATCAATTAAGGCTTGGTTAATCTGCAATATTTGGCGGGCGCTTTCCAAGGAAAGCCGCTCGATTTCAAGTTGTTCTTGCGCCTGGAGCAAATCCCGATAGCCTAGAATTGCTGAGGTAATTGTATTGATTAGGGTAGATTTTAAAGCTTGAATATTGGCTCTTTCATCGAGCCGAGCAATGTCAATTGACGCTCTATTAACAGCAGTTCCAGCGCCTCGTAATAGGGGTTGGGTAAAACGGAGTTGGAGATTTTGTCCAAGGATGTCGTTATTTATATTATCAATAAAATTATTTCTATTTGAGGTCTGAGTCTGAGTGTCCCAGCCAAAACTCAGCCTAGCTCCGGTAGGAATATTTACAGAAACACTTGCCCCAAGACCGAGATCAGCACTGGTTGATGTAGTTGCGCCAGAACCGAAACGCTCAATGTTAAAAGATACATTAGGTGTAAGGTTAGGGTTAAATTTATCTTCAGCTATTGCCAAGTTTTGTCTTTGGGCTATTCTTTCAAGATAGGCGTTTTTGATATCTGTGTTGTTCTGCACGGCTAAAACGACAATATCAGCGAGGGTTAATTGAATTCCTGGCTGAGGTGTTATTGGTTCCGGCTGGCTCGGTTTTGGTGTGGTTTGAGCGAATAAATTTGCTAGTTTTGTTGTTTTAGATGCGAGTAAATCTGAGGATTGGACGTTAATATTGGTTGCCGATGGGAAGTCAACAAATTGCCTCGAAAGAGCGGGAAGTGGGCTAGAGGGATGCTGTAACTGGATATCAAGAGGCGTTAGGCTATTTTTGGTTGGGAGTTGAGGATGAGGGGGAGTAGGGAACAGCCTTTGGGACATACGCAAAGCGATCGCATCTGGCTTGTTTCCTCTTTGCTGTGGTGATTGGGTGACGCTATTGTGAGCTTTAGCCCCAATCCTTAGGGGCGCGCGCCTAGAGGCGATAGCCACACTAGACGCACCCTTAACCTTATTAGTAGGTTGTACTGTTGTCTGATCCGGCTTAAAAGCCGCAGCCAGCGTCATAGCCGTGCCAAAAATTGTCACCAGAAGCAGACAAGCGCTGCCGACCCAGGAACTAACCGGCGGCAAAAAATTGTCGAGAGAATCTGGATGTTGAGAAATTTGGCGATCGCGCTTGTACATAATAACTGATAGCTTTTAGCCAGTTGATTTTAGATTTTAGATGGAACAATTGGATGTTTAATTCAAAATCCTTTTATCTAGCTTGTAGCCCAAATAAATCTACTAACAGGATCTAGGCGATAACGTGCGGTTCGCCCTACGAGTTACGCAACGCTTTAACTGGATCAAGTTGGCTCGCTCTTAAAGCAGGCCCAAACCCAGCACCCACTCCCACCAGCAGAGCAGATCCTAAAGATAAAATTGCTATGCGTTTCTCAAATTGGTAAGGCAACTTAAAAGTCTCAGCGACAACAGTTGTCAACCCATGCACCGAGACAATGGCAGCAGTTCCCCCGAATAAACTCAAGATTGCTGCTTCTAAAATGAATTGCAGCATGATATCTCGTCTAGTTGCGCCGATTGCCCGCCTTAAACCAATTTCTGGGGTACGCTCCATTACAGCAGCGATCGTAATATTAGCAATCCCAACGCCACCAATTAGCAGCGAAATTATCCCAACTGCTGTCAGTCCGCGTGAAGCAAGTTCCAGAGTTTGCTGTTGCTCAAGGATCTTCTCCACATTGTTATAAGCATAAAATCGTTTGTCCGGGAAGCGCTGCTCTAACAGCAGCTTTGCTTGCTCTTGCAAATCTTTCAATGTTTCCAGCTTATAAGGACGCAGCTGGAGAGAGCCAAGATCGCGGCTACCAGAGAGAGCGTGGTAAAACGACATTGGCACCAGTAGCTGCCCTTCCGGTTCCTCATCGCGGGGATTAGTCGGTACCACCCCCACAACTACATAAGGTCTTCCGCCGACATAAATAGTCTCTCCCACCGCCTCCTGACCCTGAAAAAGTTTGTCTAGTAAAAATTGATCGATCACCACCACAGGGCGATAGTTTTCAAAGTCGGCAGGGGTGAAGAAGCGTCCCGCTAGCAATTTCTTCCCAGAGGTGAGAATAAAGTCTTCCGAAACAGGTGTCATGGAAGGTTGAGCTTCTTGATCCTGAAATATGGTTGGTGAAGGAGGATAGACCCAAGTGGAGGCACTGATTGCCCGCACGCCGACTAGACGCTGGCGCAAAAATTCCATGTCTTCCAACTTCAGCTCCCCTTCCACAAAGATTCTGACTTGAGGCGCGTCTCCCTCTGCCAGTTGCTCGGCAATTACAGCTCTACTGATATTGCCAACTTCCAGCGTGGCGCTAACCGCCGCTACACCCATGAAAACGCCCAAGCTAGTGAGAACAGAACGTAAGGGGTTGCTGCGTAGGGAGTTAAGGGTGAGAGCGAGTAGGTCGAAAGGGGCGAGGCTCATGCCAATTGTGGATTTTAGATGCTCTTGATGTTGGATTTTTTCCTCGTTCCAGAGACTGGGAACCAGAAAAGGGAGGCGATCGCCTCTTTACTTTATTCAGATAGTGAGGCACACTAGCGATCGCATCCAGTGATCGCTCTCACACCCAGCAGAGTCGTTCAGAGACGAGAAATGGGGCAAAGCCAAGAGCTTAGGCATTTCCAGTCCTTATTTATTAATGAAATAATTTCTCAATCTCCCTCTTTTGATTCTTGTTCGGCAGTGACAGGCATTCCTGGTTCTAGCTCAGAATCAGGACTTGGAAGCACAATTTTGTCACCTGGGCGCAAGCCAGAAGTCACTTCCACCTTAGTTACATCCTCTAGCCCCAAAGTTACGTTTCGTTTTTGCGCTTTGCCAAGGCGATCGCGTACCCAGACAAACGGTTTAGCTTTAGAACGCTGAATGGCTTCCGTATCTAACACCACCACGTTTTTCCGCTGATCCAAAATGATTTCCACACTGACCTGAGAGCCTGGGATCAGCTTGCGAGTCGGTTGATCCAGCTTGACTATTGCAGGTACAGTGACTTGCCCAGATTGGCTTTCTTGCTGCTCATCGCTGTTAGTGTTAGAAGCGATCGCCTGCGGATACAAGCTCAACACTCGCCCTTTAAATACCTGCGAATCGGGGCCAATCACGCTAATCCGGGCAACTTGGTTTACGTTCACCTTGGCAGCATTCAGAGTGGAAAGATTCAGTTCCACCAGTTCTTGCGAAGGGTCGCCCAGAGTCAGCAAGTTATCGCCCAAGTTCACCCCATTCCCATTTTTGACCATGATGTTGAGAACTTTACCCGCAATTGGCGCACTCACAATGTTGTTTTGCAGTTGCTGCACCAGACGTTCTAGATCCAGCTTCTGGCTCTGAATTTCGCTGGTAGCGGTGTTAACATCTGACTGAGCCTGACGCAGTTCTGATTCAGCAGCTGCAACCTTGTCTAAAAATTCCTGCTGGGAAGTTTGACCCTCCTGCTTCAAACGCTGAAGTTCCAAGGTACTCGTACTCAGTGCTAATTGAGCATCCCGCAGGGCTGATTCAGCGGCGCGGACTTGTTGTTTTTGATCCTGAAGTTCTTTTCCCGGAATAAAACCTTTTTCAGCCAAAGCTTGCAACTGCTGGAGTTCCCCAGCTGCTGCTGTTAGCTTTTCCTGTTCTTCAGCAATTTTTTCGCGGTTGCGGACTATTATCAGTTCCTGTGTCCGCATCTCTGCTTGCTTGTTGGGACGATTCTGGAGTTCCCGTTGGGCAGCATTTAGCTTTTCGGTCGCTTCCAGAACTTTCTGGCGGTTTCTCTCTAGGGCGAGTTCCTGTTTCTGAATCTCCAGCTGCTGGGCGGCGAGGCTAGTTTGTTGATCTCGGTTACGCAGAACAATCAGTTTTTGACCAGATTTCACGCGATCGCCAAGCTCTACTAACACCTGCTCCACGGCGCTTTCTGCTGGAGACTTCAGGGTTTGTTGACCGCCTAGCTTCACTGTGCCGCTCTCATTGATTTTATTCTCAACGTTGCCTCGCTTGACGGTAAGTAGGCGCACCTCTACCGGATCTGGTGAGCGATTCAGCAGCTTTGCATAGTCTACCCATCTTCCAGCGCTCAAGAGCGCCAAAACTCCAACACTTGACCAGACAAGCCATTGAACACCCTTCTTAAATTCTTTTTTACCTTGTTCCATGCTCAATCTTTTGCCTGGTCAGCTTGCATATGTCTCACCCACAGAAGTACAAAGCCGCATAACCCCTTCTCTAGTTAGGGAGAAGGGGTTAAGTAAGGGATAAGGAGTTTAAAAATTTGGATGCACCCGAATTTCAATGTCACTGATGATTTATCTACCGCTACTATATTTCACTGTAACAGCCCCGTAAAACTTACTTTTCGCCACATTGCTGAATTAGTTTGGCAACTACACCAGTCCATCCAGTTTGATGACTTGCGCCGAGTCCTGCACCGTTATCGCCATGAAAATATTCATGGAAAAGAATTAAATCACGCCAATGCGGATCGGTTTGGAATATTTCCAAATCCCCATAAACGGGGCGCTGACCAGATTCATTTTTCAGAAAAATTTGGATCATCCTTTGGGATAATTCGGTGGCAATTTCCCAGAGGTTCATCATTTGCCCCGAACCAGTCGGACACTCGATTTTGAAATCATCGCCAAGGTAATGATGGAATTTTTGCAGTGCTTCAATAAGCAGATAATTGATGGGAAACCAAATAGGGCCGCGCCAGTTGGAATTGCCCCCAAATAAGCCGCTGCTAGATTCTGCTGGTTCGTAATTCACACAGTAAGAATCTCCATTTACATTGAAAATGTAAGGATTTTCTGCATGAAATTTAGAAACCGAACGAATGCCATAGTCGCTAAAAAATTCTTTTTCATCAAGCAGTTTTTCTAAGATGCGGCGGAGTTTATCACTATAAGCGATCGCCAGTAATCTTCTAGCACCAACTCCCGGCGTTTCCATGCAAGCCACATTTTTTTTCAGGTTGGGGCGATTGCGGATAAACCACTCCATTCGCTGTCTAAAACCAGGCAACTGCTTTAAAGTTTCTTCTTCTATGATTTCAACTGCCAAAAGTGGTATTAATCCCACCATCGAACGTACTTTCAAGGGTATATAACTGCCATTAGGACAATGCAGCATATCGTAGTAAAAACCATCAGTTTCATCCCACAGCGATTCCTCTCCTCCGCCCATCTGGTTCATCGCATCGGCAATATAGAGAAAATGTTCAAAAAACTTGCTGGCGATGTCTTCATACGAGGGATTTTCTATTGCTAATTCTAGCGCGATCGCTAACATATTTAGACAGTACATTCCCATCCAGCTAGTACCATCCGACTGCGATAGATATCCCCCCGTGGGCAGCTTCATATTTCTATCGAAGACACCAATATTGTCCATCCCTAGAAATCCGCCCTGAAAAACATTCTTTCCTTCAATATCCTTGCGGTTCACCCACCAGGTAAAATTAAGTAGTAACTTTTGAAAAACGCGCTCTAAAAACTTTTTATCAGCGCGACCATACATTTTTTTCTCAATATTATAAACCCGCAACGCCGCCCAAGCATGAACAGGTGGATTTCCATCACTAAAATCCCATTCATAAGCTGGTAATTGACCGTTGGGGTGCATATACCATTCTCGCGTCAATCGCTGTAGTTGTCGCTTGGCAAAGTCTGGATCAATTATTGCCAGGGGTATGACGTGAAATGCTAAATCCCAAATTGCAAACCAAGGATATTCCCATTTATCAGGCATAGAAATAATATCATCGCTGAAAAAATGAATCCAATCATGGTTTCTGATACTTTGTCGCGGTTCTGGTGGCGGTAATTCACCAGTATCTCCTTTTAACCATTCCTCGACAACATAGTAATAAAATTGCTTGTTCCACAACATTCCCGCGAATGCTTGGCGTTGCACCTTGCGCCTATCCTCTGTCAGCGAACAGGAAGAAGCAACACGCTGGTAAAATTCATCAGCTTCCTGTTTTCGAGTTTGAAAAATACTCTCAAACCGGGTGTCTAAGGGTGCGGCTAAATCTGCGCGATCGCTCAACCGTAATTTAACAACTTTAGTTTCTCCCGCACCAATATTTAATAAATAGTTTGCTGCTACCTTAGTCCCTATTTGATTAGGATTAACAGCATCTTTCTTACTTTCTACAATATAGTTGTTAATCCCATCTTTCACGTATGGTGAGGAATTATTAACTCCAAACAATCTCTCCTTATTAGTTTCGTTCTCTGTAAACAACAGTTCCGGTTCTCCCTCAGAATATAGCCAGCGATCTCCCAGCGTTGCTTCCGAGGCTTCTACAATACTTAAACCTTGATCACTTTTGAGATTTTTTATCCGGGGCTTTTCATCAGCCTGATTCCAAGACCAAGTATTACGAAACCATAGAGTAGGCAGAAGATGCAGACTCTTGGCTTCTTTTCCCCGGTTAACTACACTAATTAGAATTAAAATATCCTCTGAGTCAGCTTTAGCGTATTCGACAAAAATATCAAAATAGCGGTTTTCGGCAAACACCCCTGTATCAAGTAATTCAAATTCTCTATCTTGATAACCCCTACATTTATTTTCTTCAACCAGTTGGGAATAAGGAAATGCTTGATGCGGATATTTGTAAAGACATTTCATGTAAGAATGGGTAGGAGTATTGTCAAGATAAAAATAATATTCTTTGACATCTTCCCCATGATTGCCTTCCTTTCCTGTTAACCCAAAAATCCTTTCTTTAAGAATGGGATCTTCCCCATTCCACAGCGCGATCGCAAAACAAAGTCGCTGATGGTTATCTGAAATCCCCGCAATACCATCTTCCCCCCACCGATAAGCACGGGAACGCGCATGATCGTGAGGAAAATACTGCCAAGCTGCGCCATCAGGACTGTAATCTTCGCGCACAGTTCCCCATTGACGTTCGCTTAAATAAGGCCCCCAACGCCGCCAATAAGCCTGGCGCTCGCGATCTTCTTCTAACCTCTTTTCTTCTTCAGTCATATTGTTTACTAGCAATGAAAACTAAGACTTTAAATTTGAAACCCGCCTGCGCGGGTTTAGTATGTATAGCCGCGAATTAGATTCGCCACTTAGAGGATGTTTTAAAAGTCAAAAGCCGTAAAAAATCATGCGAGTCGTCGAATCATAATACGAATCATCGCAATATAAATAAAAGTCTCCGAGGTTTCTGGTAGGCGTTCATAATCCTTACTTAAACGCCGACACCAATTAAGCCAACCAAAAGTTCGTTCTACAACCCAGCGCTTAGGTAGATGGACAAAACCCTTCTTCTCCAAGGGTCTAAGAACAATTTCCACAATCCACCGAAACATATCCATCACCCATCGCATAAATTCTTCTCCCCGGTATCCTCCATCCATCCAAATGGTGTGCAAACGCTTTACCTTATCCCCCGTATCATGAACTCGTTTGAGGACAAGTTTTGCTCCTTGGCGCTCTGGAAGACTTGCAGATGTAACCAAAACCCGTAAAACTAGCCCTAGTAAATCTACACTTAGATGTCGTTTACGCCCGTGTATGTGTTTACCTGCGTCGTAACCCACCTCCTGGGATATCATCGTTGCTGTTTCCACTGATTGGCTGTCAACTGCTGCTTCTGAGGGACTAGGTTCATGCCCTGCTGCCACCCTAGCCCACTGATAAAGTTTGTCATGTACCCTAAGCCAAGTACCATCTTTGCGCCAAGAGCGAAAATAACCATAAACTGTTGGCCAAGCTGGAAAATCTCCGGGTAATGCTCGCCATGTGCATCCCTGGCAAAGTACGTAAAGAATGGCATTCATCACAGCGTACATTGCTGTAGTCCGAGGACGTCCACCAGATTTCGCTTCTGGAAATAGGTCGGCAATTAATTCCCACTGTTCCCACGTTAGATCATTAGGATATGCTTTAATCATTTGCTCACAAGGTGCTGAGGTCTACAAATTTCAGCATACGCCTTGTGAGCTTTCTTACAATCGCACCCCACTTTTAAAACATCCTCTTATATTATTACTAATTTTTCAAGTTAGATGCCGAATAATCCGACAAGGATTTCCCACAGCAACGACATTCGGCGGAATATCTTTTACAACCACACTACCAGCACCGATAGTAGTATTATCACCAATAGTCACCCCAGGACAAATAATAACACCGCCTCCAATCCAAACATTATTACCAATTTTAATCGGTGCAGCGAGTTCCAAACCACTTTGACGAATTTCCGGGTCTGTTGGGTGATATGCGGTGTAAATTTGCACATAAGGGGCGCATAAAACATTTTCACCGATATGAACCGTATTGCAGTCTAAAATTACACATCCATAATTCATGTACAAGCCGTTGGCAGCGTAAATATTGCTACCATAGTCGCAATGAAAGGGAGGGACAATTTCCACTTTTGCTCCCACCTTACCGAATAAGTCGTTAAGGATTTGCGATCGCAAATCTGGCTGTTCCTCAGTCGTCGCACTGTACATTCTTAACAGACGACGCGCCCGCTTGCTATCAGCAGCCAGTTCCGGGTCAGAAGGCAGATATAACTCCCCTGCTAGCATCTTCTGTTTTTCCGTTTTTTCCACGGTGTCACTCCCTGCACTATATTTCAAGAGTAAGAAGTAAGAAGGCAAACGTCAAAAGAAGGATGAAGAAGGAATACAACAATCTGTTTCCTCCTTCATCCTTCTTTTGACTTTTATTTTGTCTACAAATAGGTAGCGATCGCTTCCAGAAGTTCAGCACTTGTAAACGGTTTTGCAAGATAACCGTTTGCCCCCAAAATTTCTCCTTGCTGACGGACATTTTGGTTACTGTCACCAGTGAGAAAAATGAAGGTAATTGTGTCTGTAATCGGGTCAGAACGCAACACTCTCAAAACCTCGTACCCATCAAGTTTTGGCATTCTTACATCACACAAAATCAAATTGGGGACGAACTCTTTTGCCAATTGCACTCCCTTCTCGCCATCTTCAGCTCCAATCGCCGTAAACCCGCTTTCATCAAGAAGGTTCAGAATACTCTCACGAATTAGTTCTTCGTCCTCAATCACCAACACTTTTGTCATCAGTTACTATTTCTATTTTTTATTGCCATAGACGACAAAAGCTATGGTTAGCAATTTCCTTGCCAAAACTACTTAGAGCAGTTGTTTAATTTAAGATGCAAATATGCAAGAAACCTTATCTTGTTTCTGATGACCAATCTGAGTTAATGCCCATTGATTTCTTACTCTGCTTCAGCTGTTTCCAGAGACACTTTATCTGGTCATAAGCTTCCTCTGGAGAAAGTTTGCCTCCAGTCTCTAGCGCCGAGATGTAAGAAACTTTCTGAGCAAATTCTTGCAGATTAGCATTAAAAGCTAGAAATTCCGGGGAAAAAGAGCCGTAGTAGCGGCTTTGAGGGTAGAGAAAGCTGTTTTTGCTCGCCCGCTCAGGATTTGTCATGGCTACCTTCTTATCAAACTGAGTTTATTGAGAAAATCTCTAATCATGCTACCTTAACCTAAGCTTAACCAAAATCTCCCTACCCTAAGAGATAATTTTTACAAAAAGCAATACACAGCAGGGCTGCTTTGCCTTGCTGTGTAACGCCTGTGCTAATATTTTCGTTTTTTCGCTGATGGAAGCAATACCCACTGACTCCGGTGATGGTGGGCATAACATAAGTGGATAAAATACTACTGAGCGCTGGCGTTGCTAGTACCGCCGAGAGTGGCATAGCCAAAGGTGGCGTTAGCCATACGGCACCAAATAACAACAGATTTGAAGTTTGCCAGATTAATAGCAGCAGGAATTGGGTAGCGTTGAGTGCCGTTGAATTTATGTAATTTACCCAGGTTCACGTAGCCGTTTGAGTTTTGATAAGACTGCGGCGGCTTCTGGGATGTGTCTAAAATCACATGAAGATCAGGCCCTTGCTCGCTAGTCTTAAAAGACGAATCAAACTCTATATATCGTTGCCCATTGACGTTGATAATTCGAGCAGTTCCAGAAGTAGGTTTTTCCCCTGCAACAAAGACTCCAGGGCGAGTTGCAGGACGAGTTTGGGCTACAGCAATTCCATTTAAGTTTGTTGACGGATTAACTGCATTTAATAGTGTATTTCCTACAACTCCTGTCGCTACTTCAGAACTTACGACAAGAGTCATGCCTAGTATTACGAAGTGGTTCAGTTTCATCATTTTTAATCCTTCAGGCAAAATTACGATGGCTGAGTCGATGTTTCGGGGTTAAATAAATTGTTGCTCAATAGATTGGGGTATAGATTATTTTAGAGTGATATTTTACTTAAGAGATTTATAGATGTTTTCAGTGAAAATTAATGTTTCTCTCAGGAAAAACTCATTGCCTACCGCTCATCAGAAAAAAGACATAAATTTCTTTACTACAAAAACAAGACAGTAAACAATTATCGTTGCCAAGAATAGGTGGTTTAGTACCCTGATACTTCGGGTAAAAATATTCAGAGTAGCTAGCGACAAGTTCCGCTGAAAGCTTTATTATTACATCTAATAATTCCTTGTTTTTTAAATTACGTCATAATGCTTTAAACAATTTGACAGTAAGCATTTCGCATTTGGAAATAAATTTATTAGTAATTGCATATCCTCACAAGGATGCGATCGCCTTCTGGGGAGAGGTGACACCCAGATGCGATCGCACAAGAGGAAAATGGGCGGTCTTCTAGGGGTTAATGCTAGGGAAAGTGTCATAAACGGCTTGTGTAGCAGAATTAACGATAGTGCAGAGGGGTTTTGATTTAATGAGCTATAAGGTAGCGACAGCAACGTTTCTAGCTACCTTGGGGTTCATAACAGCTTTCCTATCAATGCCCCAGATAGAAGAGGCATATATGCGATCGCCTTCTCTGCGTTCGTTTGGTCAGAGGGGGATAGAATTTTAACCCAATAGGGTTGATTTAACGGCGAATCAAGCTTTTTATCGAGTCTTCGAGAGAAAAGATATCGAAGCTATGAGTGCTGTCTAATCGCAGGGAACTGGTAGTCTTTGCATTCACCCTGGACGGAGACCCTTGTGCGGCTGGAAGGAGATTCGCTATTCCTGAAAGCAAATATTTAAAAATACAAGCTACATTGAAATAGAAACAGAGATTATTGTCACAGAAGTTCGGAATGCGTAGGACTCCGTTCGAGGCGAAGCCATCGCTTACATCGTTCTTGTAGCAACTGTGTTACAAGTAGGAGCGTAGCAGGCAAGTCCAAGTTCAGTCGATGGGAATGAATATCTTTGAGCAAATGGCACAAAAGCGGTATTTAGTTTATCACCGCGGCAGTCCTCTGATGCGTTACGCTGTCCGCGATATAAAATTGAATTAGTGAACATTCAAAATTAATATGAGACGTTTTTCCGTAATTTCCCTAATGGCAGCTAGCGCCGCACTGATTTCTTCCCAAGTATTAGCAGCTATCTACAAAACAAGTCATCAACTGTCTGGTTTTTCGACGGATAGCCGTTACTATATATATCTGGAAAGTTATCGAAACGCGGTGACAGACGTTCCTAAAGCCAAACTACAAATTATAAATTTGCCGAGAAACGCCTGCATTGAGAATGGCTGTTTAGAAACTGAATATACTGACGAAGCTAGGGAAAGAGCCCCAAGTTTAACTACTAAATCGGCGGAAAATCAATTACTTAAGAAAACATCGGTTATTCGCTACAACTTGAAGCTAAATCGTCCGGCACCTGGAAGAAAATTGCCAGTTCTTTCTCGCAAAACTAACGCCGATGGCAGCGAAACTTATACTTTCATTTTGAATGATAAGAAAGAAAAATTAGAGGTTTTGATGCAGCAAAAGTATATCCCTTCAGTGGCATATGGAGGTAATGCTGAAGTGGATCGTGCTGCTTTGCGTCTTGAGGTAACTGCTAATTATCGCAAACGTACTCTTAGTACGCTGAACAATTACCGCGAAAATGCTATGAAATATACGCTTAGGGAAGTGCGCCTAGCTCCCGATGGACGCACCGTGGCGATTATTATGAATATGATGCAACCAAATGAACAGGGAGCGTTACAGACTACTTTGGTGCAGAGTTCTCCACTTTAAGTCACGCTCTTCTCGTTCCTCCTGTTCTTGTTCCCAGGCTCCAGTCTGGGAACGACAGTAACCCAGTCCTCTTTCGCTTAGGTTTAGTTGAGCGTTAGTAAAGGATGAACTGAGTGAGAAAAAGTAGCGATCGCTCCTTCGTCCCAGGCTGCGCTACTCAAAAAATTAATTTCGCAGCACATAACCAACGCCGCGCACGGTTTGAACTAGGCGCTTTTCGTTGTTTTCTTCGAGTTTCAGGCGCAGGTAGCGAATATAAACTTCGATGATGTTGGAATCGCCCATGAAGTCGTAGCCCCAAACTTGTTCGAGAATGCGATCGCGTGTAATCACTTGTCGGGGATGAGCGAGTAAGTGTTGCAGTAAATCGAATTCTTTTGCTGTTAATTCAATAGCGCGATCGCCTCGGAAAACTTCTCGCGTGGTACGATTTAAACTTAAATCTTCAAATTGCAAAATATCCGGATTTTCTTCTTGCGTTCTCCGCAAATGAGCGCGGACTCTGGCTAACAATTCTTCGATACTAAAGGGTTTAACTACATAGTCATCAGCTCCCGCATCTAAACCAGCTACGCGATCACTTACTTCATCTTTTGCTGTTAATAAAATAATCGGGACTTTATTCCCAGTTGTTCGCAAGCGGCGACAAATTTCTAACCCCGATAAACCAGGAAGCATCCAGTCTAAAATAAGTAAATCGGGATTAGATTCTCGCGCTGCTGTGATTCCTGATAAACCGTCGTTAGCTACGCTGACTTGATATCCTTCATAACCTAGTTCTAACTCTATAAATCGAGCCAGTTTGACTTCATCTTCTACTAGCAAGATATGTGCTGTCATAGTTAATGAACCGCAAAGGTAAAAGAAAAAGAAAGAGAAATTGGAAGTAAGGTTTTAATTATGGTGTGGGTAAAGTGACTGTAAAAACACTACCTTCACCTAGTTTGGATAGTACCGTAACACTTCCATCCATTCCCTCAACGAGAGTTTTAACGATGGATAAACCCAACCCTGCACCGCCAGTAGAACGCGCTCTAGCTTCATCCACGCGATAAAACCGCTCAAAGATGCGGGTTTGTTGTTGTAGGGGAATCCCACAACCCTTGTCACAAACTTGGATAGTTACATTGTCGCTTGTTTTGTCTAATTTTATACTTATAGATTCATCGATTTCCGAGTATTTCAAAGCATTATCAATCAGGTTGATCAGCACTTGTTTGAGACGGTTGCGATCGGCTTTTACCTTGATAGGGTATGAGGTTGTAGAGATAGCGATCGCTCTACTGCTAAATTGCTGCGCCATTACCACCACCTCTGCAACCAAATCATTTAGCACCATATTTTCTACATGGAAATGTATATAACCGCTATCCGCCCGCGCCAAATCGAGTAAATCTTGCAATAACCGGATAGTGCTATCTGTTTCAGAAGCTGCAATGGAAAGAGCTTCTTGTTGTGCTTCTGTTAAGTTATTACTTCGTCGTAGGGTACTTTGTAAATAGCCATGAACAATAGTTAAAGGTGTTCGCAACTCATGAGAAACATTGCTAACAAATTGACGCTGCTGCTCCCACGATTCTGATATTCGATATAACATCATATTAAAGGTGTCGGCTAATTCCTTAACTTCGCTAGGAGCATTAACAAGATGCAATTTTGCTTCCCCTAAATCTTCAACGGAAATTACTTTAGTCATTTGGCTCATTTGTCGCAAGGGTTCAAGCGATCGCTTCACATAAATAGCAATTGCCACCGTCACTATAAGGACTGCTAAAATATAAGAAATCTTCATGCTGCGAACCACTGCAACAAACATAGTTTGTTCGCTAGTAATGTCCTGTACTACGTAAAAGTTGCCCACTATGGCGCTTTTCACAATCAAAGGCTTACCAAAAATTACAAAGTAGTGTTTGTTTATTTTATAAATTTGGGGTTTAATCGGCATCCTTGAAAGGGACAGTAGTACCTCAGAAGTGCTGTTTGCCTGCCAATGTGGAGTAAATAAAGATTGAGACTGAGCAACAATTCTACCATTCGGATTGCTCACCCATATTAGTAAATTGGAAGTTGTGCGGTTATCAATTGCTTTTTGCATCCCAGTTTGTACAGACATCATTTCACTGTACAATTCAACATCTCGCTCAAAATGTTTGGCAATATGCTGAATATTCTGTTTGGGAGCATTGATAAGAATCTGCTGCATTTTCCAAGTTGTCCAAACAGCAACGCTACTGACTCCACAAATTGAAACAGCCGAGATACCTACTGTTAGACGAAACCGAAGTGAAAACGGATCAATGCGTTCCCTTATGTAGCTAATTCCCTTTTGACAGGCATTTATCAAACTCATTTATTAAAATATCTATTGCCACTCCACCTCTACTGATTACTAGCTTAGCCATAAATTATGAGAATAGCCTGGTGTTACTATAAATTAATCATAAAATAGTAGCAATTTAATTGGATTTGTAAAAATTAATGAACTGCTCCTGGGGCAGTCAAGGCAACTCAACCTACACTCACTTTATAATTTTTAGTTCTAAAAGCAACCATAGAAGATAAAAATTGCTCTATTTAGTTTTACAATAAGTTGACGAGGCAATATAAAGTAATCAATGAAAAAATCTCTGAAACTTCCTCAAAAACTAATGCTGCTTGGTTCAGGAGAACTTGGTAAAGAATTTACCATTGCTGCTCAACGTCTGGGTAACTATGTGATTGCCGTGGATCGATATCATAATGCTCCAGCCATGCAAGTAGCTGATGAGTCAGAAGTGATTTCCATGCTGAGTCCAGACCAACTGGAAAGCATCGTGCAGAAACACCAACCTAATTTTATTATTCCTGAAATTGAAGCCATCAGAACCGAAAAACTGATTGAATTTGAGCAGCGAGGTATAATAGTTATTCCCACTGCAACTGCTACCCATTACACGATGAATCGAGACAGAATCAGGGAACTCGCGCATCAAAAGTTGGGAATCAGAACGGCTAAATATGGTTATGCAACAACCCTAGAAGAACTGATTGAGGTTTCGGAAAAAATTGGGTTTCCTAATGTAGTGAAACCTGTTATGTCATCATCTGGAAAAGGTCAGTCGGTTGTTGAGTCTCCAGAGAAGATTCAGACGGCGTGGAAATATGCAGTTGAAGGTTCCAGAGGGGACAGTCAAAAACTTATTGTCGAGGAGTTTATTCCGTTTGAGTTAGAAATTACCTTGCTAACAATTAAACAGTGGAATGCGCCGACAATTTTTTGTCCTCCGATTGGGCATCTCCAAGAAAGGGGAGATTATCGAGAGTCTTGGCAACCAGCAGTTGTTTCTGAAGAGTTGCTTCAGGAAGCGCAAGCGATCGCGCAAAAAGTTACTGATGCTTTGGGAGGCGCAGGTATCTTCGGAGTTGAGTTCTTTATCACCAAAGATTCAGTAATTTTTTCTGAGCTTTCTCCACGTCCTCACGATACTGGAATGGTGACATTAATTTCGCAGAACTTAAATGAGTTTGAACTACATTTGAGAGCTGTTTTAGACTTGCCAATTCCAAAAATTGAACAGCTGGGAGCTTCAGCAAGTGCAGTAATATTAGCAAACAGAAATTCAAATTCCATAGCTTTTGTGGGAGTGCAAGATGCCTTATCAGAACCAGATGTAGACCTGAGGTTATTTGGCAAGCCTAATTCACGTCCGGGGCGCAGAATGGGCGTAACTTTGGCAAAAGGGAGAAATGTTCAAGAAGCGCGGGACAAAGCAACTACCGCCGTCAGTAAAATCAAAATAGTCGATCAAGAGGATTTTGATGCTTAATTAGAGAAAAAATACACCAAGCCGAACCAATAAACTCCAGGGCGAACCAGCGAAGTCTCACAAGAGCAGGCTTTTTCTGGTTCCCAGGCTGAGCCTGTGAATGTTTATTACTGAGCCTCAGCCTCAATTAAAATCGGTTTCAAAGAAAGAGGAGGTAGAACCTCCAAATAAGGGTTTCCAGGTTGATACTGGGAACGAGGATATATGTAAAAAATTGGGAGTTATTAAAGTTGAATAATCCAATATTTTCTGATATTCAAAATCATTGGGCGGAAGATTGCATTAAGCAGCTCTCCCAGCGCAATTTAATTAGTGGGTACCCGGATGGAAGTTTTCGCCCTAATGCACCAGTGACGAGAGCGGAATTTGCGGCACTGCTGCGAAAAGCATTTCCCAACGCCGCACCAATACGTAATGCTATTACCTTTGTCGATGTGCCATCAAATCATTGGGCAAATCAAGCGATTCAAGCTGTATATCGGGCGGGTTTTTTGTCTGGTTATCCGGATCGAACTTTTAAGCCAAACCAACAAATTCCGCGAGTGCAAACTTTTGTTGCTATGGTGTCGGGATTAAAGTATAGCCCTACAAAAACACCTAGTGAGACAATAAAAAAGTATTTTGATGATGGGTTAGAAATTCCTAGTTATGCGATAAATGCGATCGCATCTGCAACCGAAAGATATCTTGTGGTTAATTATCCTAATGTTAGGCGCTTCAACCCCAATCAAAACGCCACCAGAGGCGAGGTAGCAGCATTGATTTGTCGTGCTTTAAAAATCTCTGGAGTGCCGTTGCAGTACATTCCGGGAATGGAATTTATTGTCATTGGGGCGCAATTTGAAGAAGCTGATGCCTTTGCCGAAGGGATGGCACGAGTCAAAATCGGGGAAAAATGGGGCTATATTGACAAAACAGGTAAACTCGTAATCGCGCCACAATTTGATGAGGCTGATGCTTTCTCGGATGGAGTGGCACTGGTCAGGCAATATAAGGTAAAGAGAGAGTAATGGAAACTCGTGGCGTTTGGATTACCAGCACAGACAGCAAAGTTTTGAATTCCCGGCAAAACATTGCCGAGGCGATGGATTTTCTCGCGCAAACGGGATTTAATGTCATATTTCCTGTTGTTTGGAACAATGCTTATACTTTCTATCCCAGTAAAGTTATGCGGGAAAATTTTGGTGTAGAAATCGACTCGCGATTTGTTGGACGCGACCCCTTAGCCGAAGTTATTATCGAAGCACGTCGGGTAGGAATTGGGGTTATCCCTTGGTTTGAATATGGATTCGCCTCTTCTTACAATCAAAATGGGGGCCACATCCTCGCAAAAAAACCTCATTGGGCTGGCCGCGACTTCAACGGCAATATTCTGAAAAAGAACAGTTTTGAGTGGATGAATGCGTTCGATTCTGAGGTGCAAGATTTCCTGCTGAACCTGTTACTAGAAGTTGCTAAAAATTATGATATTGATGGTATCCAAGGCGATGACCGACTTCCGGCACTTCCTAGCGAAGGTGGTTATGACCGGGGAACAAGCGATCGCTACTTTCGACAATTTAATCAAAACCCGCCGCAAAACTCTAGAGATCCGCAGTGGCTTCAGTGGCGTGCAGATATTCTCACTGATTTCTTAACTCGTCTGTATCAGGAACTCATTAATGTTAAACCAGGTTTGATAATTTCGATGGCACCCAGTCTCCCCGGTTGGGCGCTTCAAGAATATCTGCAAGATGCCATAGCTTGGCTTGACCGGGGGCTGATCGATATGCTGCACCCGCAACTTTATCGCCGCGACTTCTTGAGCTACAAACAGCTGATTGATAGTATCGTCACCCAGCAATTTACAACTTGGCAACTGCCTTTTTTGATGCCTGGTATCCTGTTAAAGGTGGGGTCGTATCGCATCAGTCCCGACTACCTTTTACAAGCGATCGCTTACAATCGTTCTCGTGGTATTCCAGGCGAGGTGTTATTCTTCTACGAAGGTCTGCGAGAAGACAACGATGCTTTAGCTAAAGCCTTGCGTTCAGGCCCCTACGCTCAACCTGCACCATTTAAGCCCTCAGACTTAAAAAAGCTTGGCTTTACTGAGCGGAGAACTAGCGGCAAATACAGCTATATAGATAGTACAGGAACAATCGTAACTCAGCCCCAATTTGATTGGGCTGATTCTTATAATAACGGGTTAGCGCCTGTAAAAATCGGCTACAAGTGGGGTTATATTGACAAAACAGGTAAACTTGTCAGCCGATTACAGTTTGACCGCGCTGAACCTTTAAAAGAAGGGCTAGGATTAGTAAAAATTGGGAACAAATATGGCTATATCGACAATACAGGAAAACTTTTAATTCTGCTGCAAGTTGATGATGCTGAATCTTTTTCCCAAGGGCTGGCAGCAGTCAAAATTAATAACAAGTGGGGCTACATTAATAAACTTTGGAATACGGTCATCCCTTTGCAATTTGATAGCGCTGATAGCTTTTCTGAGGGGTTAGCATTGATAAGTGTTGGTGGCAAATACGGCTATATTGATATGACCGGAAGGGTTATATTACCGCCGCAATTTGATGATGCTAAGTCTTTTTCCGAAGGGCTGGCGGCAGCAAAGATTGCTGGAAAATGGGAATATATTAATAAAACTGCTCAGGTGATAATACCACCGCAATTTGAGGAGCCTGAATCCTTTTCTGAAGGACTCGCGGCGGTAAAGATTGCTGGGAAATGGGGCTATATTGACAAAAGTGGCAAACTGGTAATTCCCACAGAATTTGATGTAGCTAAGCCCTTTTCCCAAGGACTGGCGCTGTTTAATATTGGTGGAGAATGGAAAGTGGACAGCAATAATGGCGAACTGTTTTTCAGCGGCGGTAAGTGGGGTTATATCCGCAATGTTATTTCTTAAAAATCGAGGCTAAAAATTTAAAACGCAAAGGTACGCAGAGATATTAGTTTTACCTTGCGTTTTTTTGCGTCAAAAAGATAATCATGTCTATGCTGTCAGAGTGGGTGAAGCGAAGCTATCGCCTTGAGGCGAGCTCTCAACCTGAATGCTTGAGGCGGTTTTGTTCGCTCCTATCTTTGCCGCCAAGAAAGGCAAAGTGATGCAAATCCCACTTGAAACCAGCGTCATTAGTAAACAATCAACTAAACCCATATTCTTATGTGCTTTTTTCACAATCAGGCTCAGGAAAACTTATCGCTTTCCATGTATTTATTTTGAAGGTAAATTTCGGAAATGGAGCAACTGCAAGGGTTTGAATAAATTGTAGCAGTAATAAGATTTACTTATACATACTGAGTGATCGCTGCCTTGCATTTTTGTAAGTGGCTAAGCAAAATTAATTTTTGAAAATTCAAAATCAGGGTGTCAGGAAACTAGGCAATTCCAGCAGATGAAAGTAAGCAAGAGCTGCAACTACCAGAGTGTAAAGCGTTGAGCCACCCAGCCCAATCAACAAATCCCGTTTTGGGTTTTGCTGCTCTTTGGCTACAAACATATCCATCGCTCCCATCTGCATCATCACAATCCCTAATACATTGGAGAGCCAATAGCCAACAATCGTAAACGGCAAAAACCAGTCTGGGTTCATCCAACTGACGAGATAGCCAAACAGTAGCGCAATCGGCAGATTAAAGAACAAGTCGTTCCACCACGAGAGGGGAGAGAGCATATAGCCAATTCCTAACAGAAAGCCACCTCGCAGTTTCTTGAACACGACGATTACTCCCGCTCTCAAATTGTTTAAATACGTTAAGCATCATTAATTAGTATGGCATCGCACGCGAACGAATCATTATGGTAAAGATTCCTTAACCCTGTTCTGGTGCGGTTGATGCTACACAAAGGAAGCTTGACGAGAGCAGGCGTGTTTATTTTTTTTTGTCTTTTCTCTAGTTAGCTGGCTGCAAACGCGGACGCACAACCTGAGCAAAATCTTCGCGTCCAGTCTCCAACTGCGGCGGAACGCCATTAGGATAAGTTTGAGAAATTAAATTTTGTAAGCGTTCAATGCGGTTACCGGGGTTGGGGTGAGTGCTGAAAAACTCCGGCGATTGTCCACCCGGTCTGGCATTAGCAAGTATCTGCATTACTTCTACAATACCTTTAGGGTTATAGCCAGCTTCAGTCATAAATCGGAAACCCAGGCGATCGCTTTCTAACTCATCCTCACGCCCGTACCGCAGACTGACCATCTGGTTAACCGCTTGGGCAAGCACTGCTGCTTGCCGACCCCCGCCTTGGTCGTCGCTTGCTGCTACCCCCACCGCACTCACCAGAGCTTGACCGAGTTGCTGCTTTGCCAAACGTTCCGCACCGTGTCTTCCTATGACGTGTCCTACCTCGTGTCCCAGCACAGATGCCAATTGAGCTTCCGATGAGAGACGACGCAGCAAACCAGCAGTGATGAAAATCTGTCCTCCCGGTAGCGCGAAAGCATTGACAGTTTGTGGGTCGCGCAATAGATGGAATTCAAAGGGATAGGGGGCATTCCTTGCCTCTGACCGCTGCACCACCGTAGTTCCTACCTGGTCAATATACTGCTGTAGCGCCTGATCTGGGTACAACCCGCCATGTTGAGCAGCCATACGCGATCGCGCTTGCAGCCCTAATATTACCTCCTCCTTTGGTGTCAGCTGTACGCGCTGGTTTTCCCCAGTTATCGGGTTTTGGGAAGTGGAACTACAGTAACTAACCAGTCCAAATAGCGTCAGTAAAAGCGCAATCCCCAGCCTTATCAATGCTCTCACTGCTTGTCTCCAAATTTACTGGTCTGAAGGGTATCATAATACCTGCCAATCCAGCATCAGTCTCAAGGTTACATTAATAGTTCTTCTTAATGATCTCCATGATTCTAAAGCTTGGACACTAGACTATGTTTTCATAAGAGCAAAGTGTTAATTTTAATTAATTTCAAACAACATATATTGCCCTACACAATTGTTAAACAATTCATCTAAAGGCTTATAGAAAAAACCGTTAGCTATTCCTTTGAGGTATATCAACTTATATCGTCTGGCAGATGGGATAGCTTTGTAAGAACTGATATTCTGTAGTTAACTCGAAAAGAAAGAGATTAAAGGAAACAGGACTATGAATATTATTGCTTGGATTGTTTTAGGACTGATTGCTGGTGCTATCGCTAAAGCCATCTATCCTGGTCATCAGGGCGGTGGGATTCTAGGAACAATCCTGTTGGGAATTATTGGCTCTTTCATTGGCGGTACGTTGGGGCTTTGGTTAACAACAGGGACTTTAGCGCTAGGAACTGCACCTTTTAGTATAGGCGGAATCATTGCTTCTATTATCGGCGCACTTATTGCAGTATTTCTGTGGAACTTGGTTACCCGCAGAGCCGCTTAATCAGCTTGGCTTAGCTGCTAACATTTCGGCGGCACTAAGATGAGGAATATGCGATCGCACTTCCAAGGTGAGTATCCCATTCTCCCAGTAGTGGAATTGCCACTTAATAAGCAATTTGCTTTACCTAACGC
The DNA here is from genome assembly GCF_014695815.1 of Trichocoleus sp. FACHB-6. Lineage (NCBI taxonomy): Bacteria > Bacillati > Cyanobacteriota > Cyanophyceae > Leptolyngbyales > Trichocoleusaceae > Trichocoleus > Trichocoleus sp. FACHB-6. The sequence continues at coordinate 51,654 of NZ_JACJOY010000062.1, read as the reverse complement.
CCTTGCGGGAGAATACTCACCTTGCCCCCAGCCAATTAAAGGTTGATGATTTCTGACGTAGTTTACTGACTGCTAGAATCAGTAGTAAGACATTCCAGAATTTATCAACCTGGTAAAATATTCGGGCAAAATTTATTTGTGATTGTGATAAGCATCTATCAACAGCTAAAAAAAGCTTCCAACTGTAGCCGTATCCTACCAATAGCAATTTAAGGGTTAGGTGCAATACATCTGTAGGGACATGGCATTGCCATGTCCCTACCAAGGCCACGGGAAGGTCAGAATTGCGATATATTCCACCCAACTGAAGTTCCTACTTAAAGTTTTTCACTGGGCTCAAAACTTTAGTTGCGATCACTTGACTAGGTGACACTTGCCACTGAAATATTTTTACCGAAAATATAATAACTCCTAACTCCCTCCTTATATTGGTATCAGTTGACACCCAGCAATTTTCCAATTGCCGTTATGTTGTCTTTGCATCAGATAAATTGCCTTTATCAGCCTCCCTTCCCGGTCGAATAGCAGCACCTGTGCAGAAGGGAATCCTTCAATATAGGCGATTTTTTCAAACATCACCGAACGAGGACGATACACCGGATCGTAGGCAGTTTTTACCATCCTCATAAAGTTTTCGGGAGTGCCGAATTGAGCTTTAATTTCTCGGCTGGCAAAAGAGAAAGCGCCAACAGCATCATCCTTTTGAAACGCTTCTATTTGGTGAGAAATTACAAAGCGAATGGCAGTGCGGTCATTATCAGTTACTTCCATATTTTGAGCTTAAAAAAGTGATAGATATGGAACTAATTCGGGAACCAGAGTGGACAAGTTTAGGATTTGGGAACCTTAATCAAAGTAGCAATAACATCAAGGAAAGCACCTTGATTAAGGCTATTTTAGACCTAAAAAGGCAATTGTCAGCTTGTGTTTGCTAAATCCTTGCGGCGCAATAAAACACAAGTGCTTTAGGCTTCATGGAATCACAATATTTTCTAAACCAGTTTCTGCCCTTGGATATTGAGGATTCATTGCTTCCAAAGTGTCCACAATGGTTCGAGCAATTACCAAGTTGCGATACCACTTATTATTTGCAGGTACAACGTACCACGGGGCATAGGCAGTAGAGCAATTATTAATTGCTTCCTCAAACGCCATTTGGTAATCGTCCCAAAATAGGCGCTCTTTGATGTCATTACTAGAAAATTTCCAGTGCTTCTCCGGGTTATCCAACCGACTCTGCAAACGCCGTTTTTGTTCGTCTTTGGAAATATGGAGAAAAAACTTAATTACCCCAATGTTGTTAAAAGTGAGCATTTGCTCAAAGTCATTAATCGCGTGATAGCGCTTTCGCCAAATATCCTCCGGAACCAACTGCTTGACTCGCACAACTAGCACATCTTCGTAATGCGAACGGTTGAAAATCGTAATCATGCCACGTCGAGGCGATCGCTGGTGATAACGCCACAAGAAATCGTGACTGGCTTCCTCATCACTGGGCTTTTTAAACGACCAAACTTGGCAGCCTTGGGGGTTAATGCCTTGAAAGACGTGTTTAATCGTGCCATCCTTACCGCCAGTGTCCATCGCTTGCAGTACAATTAGCAGACTGCGCTGGTTTTCAGCATACAAGCGTTCTTGTAAATCTCCCAGGCGATCGCGCAGATGCTCAAGTTCCTCTTCGACGTGTTGCTTTTTTGTATAGTGTTCTGAGGCGTTTGGATCGATATCGGCTAAACTAATTCGCTCTCCCGGTTTAACCCGATATTGGGGATAATTCGGTTTCGGTGGTGGCTCATCGACTACGATTGTTTCCGGTGACATGACATCAGCAATTTGTGCCGCCGCCAAAGCTGCTGCCTTTTTGGTTTTGGGAGCTTCAGCTTGAGCTATATCGTTGGCAGCACTATCTGTATTATTTTCGGAATTACTGCGATCGCTCATAGGGCTTTTCTGGTTGTCCAGCTGAGGGGAACCTATTTTTGATATTAGTTCAGGTACATTGGAAAGCATCCCTGCCGCAAGGCAGACGAGAGGGATAACTTGCAGTGTCGGATGCTACAGCAGCGTCAATTGGCAACCCGATCCGTCTGGTGCTTTAACTGAACGCGATCGCCTTCCCAGTACGAATTAATAGTGCAACTGCAACTACCAAATCAGGTATCCACAAGAAGTGAACAGGAGATTTCTTCAACAATCAGAAAATTTTCCTATCTCCTTTAGGACTCGTTAGCCGCGTTGCATAATAGAAGAGTGAATTGTACTAGATGTGCATCTATTAAAATAAGTTTAATCACCTAGAGGTTAACTGAAATTGCTCAACTTGACGATTGACACTACTACAACTACAGAACCGCTGGGATTTTTGAGCGAGTTTGGGTAAGATTGATTCTTCCCCTACCCTACGTGGTTCAACAAGCAGGAGCGTATTTTACAAAGCAATCGGATTTCCTGCGTTACCCTAAAGATGTCAAAGGTCTTTCTCTCCTCTCTGGGATTGAGAAGACTCCTATGCTGTTGTGCTTACATCACCGGATCTTCAATGCCATTATAAAATTTTGCATCTATCCTGAATTTACAACAGTTTTACCTTGTATCAGGTATACTCACTTATTCTGCCTTGAATTACATGATGGCAATGAATTTGTGTGTAATTTAACTAGAGTATTCAGAGTTGCCAATAGGCAAATAACTTGCTAAATAAAGTCTCTTAGATTGAGGTTTATCCTTATGCCAAACCATCTTGTATACATTATCATGGACAGTTGCCGATATGACAGCTATGAGGCAGCATCAACACCGAATATGGATCGGTTAGGGCTGGCGGAGCCTCGCTACAGCTATGCTTCTTGGACATCTCCTTCCCACTACACAATGCTCATGGGGATGATTCCTCATACTAGCCCTCGCGGTGTGTTTGCCTCGGAAGTCTATAAGCAGGAATTTTTGAAATGGGTAGATCGGCTGGGAATTCCCGACTTGTCTTTCAAAACTTTTGTCCCTCAATTGTCTTTGCCTAAAGTTTTAAAAGACTTTGGATACAAAACAATTGCACGAGTTTCCATGCCTGTGCTGAATCAATTTACCAGTATAAATCAATTTTTTGATGACTATGTTTTGATGTCGAATCATAACGACTTCGCCACAATGGTGCATCAAATTGATTTTTCAGGTTCTGAACCTTGTTTTTACTTTCTGAACCTGGGGGAAACCCACTATCCATATATGCTTAAAGGCGATGATATGCCGCGTATATCTGGAGTTCATGGGGTGTTTAAGAATATGGATCAATTCGCACTTGCTAAGAATGAACCTGGAGAAAGCAAGTTTTTTGAACAGGAGGAAATGCAGCGCTTACACAAGCAGCAAATATCCTGTGTTGAATATATAGATGGGCTTTTGGGAGAACTATATCGCAAGTGTCCTGAGAACACTCACATTATCCTGACAGCAGATCATGGAGAGTTATTTGGAGAAGATGGCTATTTTGGTCATGGCCCTGTAATGCACCACAAATGCTTTGAAGTGCCTTTTGTCGAGGGTCTGCGTCCGACCATCTAAGAGCTATATGTTTCTGTGGTGACTACTTACAATAGATCAATAGATGGCAAAAAGCTGGGAAGTCTCAACATCTTGCAGATAAATAATTTTAGCTTCTACCCTGCCTTAATAAGCACCAAACCAGAGATGTTTTCCACTAATTTCTGGAAAATTTGGCGATTACATTGTAGACACTTTTACAAACACGGTAGAAAAAAACTATAATTCAGGCTTTGCGAGGATGCCAAGCCAATTAGCAAAACTCTTGTAAAGGAGGCACCGAGATTTGATGACTAGGGAGATATTATTAAAGAATGTAAGCTGTAGTTATATGTATTCTTAAAAGTATTTTTAGCTATAATGAGTAGATTTATTACATTAATTCACTAACAGAAAATATTCCGTGAAATTACGGATGAAAGTGAAACCCAAATAGAAATAGGCTGAAATTATTCAATATATTTTATAGTTAACAGAAAACCCACAAATTAATTATCCAAAATGTTAACTACAAAAAAGATATAAAACCAGAAACTTTTTTATTGCCAAACTCATCTGGTTATTTTATTTTTCCTTTACTTGACTGATCCCTGTCGTGATAATAAGGCAAGACTCATGAATACCTTCACCTGTTTCTCCCTAAGCCCTATTGGATTAGAACATCCTGGTCTAGCGATCGCAACCTCTAGAGCAGGCGGTGTGGGTGTGCTGGATTTAGAATTTTGTCGGGATTCCGAACAAGCGACGAGGAATCTGGATAAGCTTTTAGAGCTAGTTAATCCTAGCAGTCAGATAGGGTTAAGGTTAAAAGTTGACCAAGTTGCTGATAGCCAAAAATTGCTGCAACGGCTGCTGCATCGCTCCCATTGGATAATTCTAGCTGGATGGGAAGCACGATCCTTAGGGGAGGTTATCGCGTGTCTGCCCCAGTGCCAATCGCGCCGCCTATTGCTGGAAGTCACAGATGTTGAACAGGCACAAGGCATCAATTACCATGCAGAAATCTTTGGGTTAGTGGCGAAGGGACAGGAAAGCGGCGGTTGGGTAGGTGAAGACCCGGCATTTATCCTGACGCAAAAACTCTTAAATGTCAGTAGTCAGGAGTTAGTAGACGTTGGAACTACTGACAACAAACAAATTCTTCCAATCTACGTGCAAGGTGGGATTGGGATTCATACAGCAGCAGGAGTCTTGGCAGCTGGTGCAGCAGGTGTGGTACTTGACGATCAATTGTGGTTGATGCCAGAATCGCCCCTCCCCGGTGCATGGCAACGTTACCTCAACAACCTGAACGGACAAGAAGCGATCGCAATTGGCGATCGCCTCAACCGCAGTTGTCGCGTGTTGTCTCGTCCCGGTTTCCAGGCAATTACCGCTTTGCAACAACTGGCAGAAAAAATAGAAATTCAGGAACTGGGGACTGGGAACTGGGGACAAGGAAGCAACCCCTCAATCTCTAGTTGGCAACAGGCGGCTACATCCTTAATCGGTTGGGATTCGCCTGGAACTTTAGCATGGCCTATGGGACAGGCTGTAGGATTAGCCGCTCATTTTCGACTTCGCTACCAGACGACAGGCAAACTAATCCAAGCCATTCTCAAGCAAAGCCTCGCTAATGTGAAAAAGGCTGAACAACTACAGCCACTAGCACCAAATTCACCCTTAGCCGCTTCTCATGGCACCCGCTATCCGATTATGCAGGGGCCGATGACCAGAGTCAGCGACAAGGCAGAATTTGCGATCGCAGTGAATAAAGCGGGCGCTTTGCCGATGCTGGCGTTAGCGTTAATGCGAGGCAAGCAGGTAGAAGAATTATTGCAGGAAACGAAGCAAAAAATTGGCTCTAGCGCTTGGGGAGTCGGCATTCTGGGCTTCGTCCCCCAAGCACTACGGGAAGAACAACTGCAAATCGTCAAAGCTGTTAAGCCGCCATTTGCCTTAATTGCAGGCGGTCGTCCAGATCAGGCGGCTGACTTAGAAGCCGAAGGAATCGCCACCTACCTTCACGTTCCGACACCGGGATTGCTGCAAATGTTCCTCGAACAAGGGGCGCGGCGGTTTGTCTTTGAAGGAAGGGAATGCGGCGGACACGTTGGCCCATTGAGCAGCTTTATGCTTTGGGAAAGCGCCATTGAGACACTTTTAAAAGACGTTCCGGCGGGCAAAGAAAGCGAAATCCACGTTTTCTTTGCTGGGGGGATTCACGATGCTCGTTCTGCTGCCACAATCAGCGCGATCGCTGCGCCTTTGGTAGAACGCGGGATGAAGATTGGCGTGCTGATGGGAACAGCTTATTTATTCACCCAAGAAGCTGTCAAGTGCGGTGCAATTGTGGAAGGATTCCAGCGCACAGCACTAACTTGCACTCATACTATCAATTTGGAAACCGGGCCAGGTCACGCCAGCCGTTGTGCAATTACTCCCTTTGCTGAAGAATTTTACGCAACTCGACGGGAAATGTTGGCGGCGGGTCATTCCCCTGAAGAAATTAAGAATGTTTTAGAAGATTTGACGCTGGGACGCTTGCGCGTTGCTTCTAAAGGTTTGGTGCGCGATGAGCAAGGTATTGTTCTCGTGGAAACTCAAAAACAACTGACTGATGGAATGTACATGATTGGTCAAGTTGCCACTCTGCGTAACTCTGTTTGCACCTTAGAAGAGTTACATCAGGATGTTTCACAAAAGAGTTCAGAGTTGTTAGTTCATAGCAATGAACTATCAACCGTAAAAAATGAACCGTCTCCCTCAGATGTAGCAATTGTCGGTCTTAGCACACTGCTACCGAAGGCTGAATATCCAGATACCTTCTGGGAAAATATTTTGCATAAAGTAAGCGCCATTACAGAAATTCCAGCACACCGTTGGGATTGGCGACTTTATTACCATCCAGACCGTACCGCACGAGACAAAATCTATTCCAAATGGGGTGGTTTTATCGATGATGTGCAATTCGATCCGGTGCGGTATGGAATTCCGCCCAAGTCGGTGAAATCGATCGACCCAATTCAACTGCTGGCGCTGGAGGGAGTGCGACGGGCGTTAGCAGATGCGGGGTATGAGTCGGGAGACTTTGACCGGGAGAATACTTCGGTTATTTTTGGCGCAGCAACAGGTGCGGGGGATTTGGCGCATCAATACGCCACGCGATCGCATCTTTCTCTCTATGTAGACGAACCCTCAGAGCAAACTTTGGATCGTTTACCAGAATGGACAGAAGAATCATTCCCAGGCATTCTATTAAATGTTGCCGCAGGTCGCGCTGCTAATCGCTTTGATTTTGGTGGGGTAAACTTCGCCGTTGATGCTGCTTGTGCTTCTTCCCTAGCAGCAATTCACCTAGCCGTTCGAGAATTGGAAAGCGGTCGCAGCAATGTGGTAATTGCCGGCGGAGTAGACACCGGGCAAAGCCCCTTTGCCTACTTGACATTTAGCAAAACTCAGGCTCTCTCGCCACAACAGCAACCCCGCGCCTTTGACAAAGCAGCCGACGGGATTGTGATCAGCGAAGGGATTGTGATTCTGGTGCTGAAACGTCTAGCTGATGCTGAACGAGATGGCGATCGCATCTATGCTGTAATTAAATCTGTTGCGGGTTCCAGCGATGGCAAAGCCTTGGGATTAACAGCGCCCCGTCCAGCGGGACAAATGCGAGCCTTAGACCGCGCCTACACCCAAGCTGGTTTCTCACCCAACACTCTAGGATTATACGAAGCTCACGGAACGGGAACTGTTGCCGGAGATAGAGCAGAAGCCGAGACAGTCACCGAAACCTTAAAAGCAGCCAATACACCGCCCAAGTCCTGCGTCATCGGTTCCGTCAAAACTGTAATCGGTCACACTAAGAGTTCGGCTGGCGTAGCGGGACTCGCCAAAGCAACATTAGCTTTGCACAACGCAGTTTTGCCACCCCACTTAGGCGTAGAAAATCCCCTAGATACTCTTGCCGATCCGCAAAGCCCAGTGTACTTGCTCAAAGAAGCAAAGCCTTGGCTGATGCACCCGAATTATCCCCGCCGCGCTGGTGTCAGTGCATTTGGCTTTGGCGGCACTAATTTTCATGTAGTGCTGGAAGAATATCGAGGTAACTTGCGCGATCGCACGCTTGGTGCCGATACTTGGCCTTGCGAACTGTTTGTTTTCAAAGCTGCCAACTCCGAAGCTTTAACAAAAGAGATCGGCACTTTGTTAGAAGCTTTACGCACTGGTGCCACTCCTCGCCTACGAGACTTAGCTTACAGCTACTCTCTCAAAGCTCAAACAACCTCACAGAATGTTTGTCTAAGCATTGTTGCCGAAAGCCTCCAACAGTTGCAAGCAGCTTTGGAATTAGTCATTAATCAAGACACACAACAACCCTTACCACCGCACATTCAACTGTCGTCTGTCAATAACAACGGACAAAAAATTGCCTTCCTCTTCCCCGGACAAGGATCGCAATATCCAGATATGGCTCGTTCCGTGGCACTATATCGCCAGGAAATGCGAGAAGCATTGGAATTTGCCGACCGCGAGTTACAGCAGTGCTTTCCCCAATTGTTGAGTCAATTTATCTATCCACCGAGTGCCTATTCTGAAGAACAAGAAGCACTCAACCAAAAACAACTGACTGATACGCAGATCGCGCAACCGGCAATTGGTGCTGTGGAAACCGGATTTATCGACTTGGCGGCAAATCTGGGTTTAAAGCCGGATATGGTTTGCGGTCACAGTTACGGAGAATATACTGCCCTTTACGCGGCGGGAGTTTTGTCTCGGCAAGACTTTCTGCACCTTTCTCAAACCAGAGGCAAAATCATGGCAGCTGCCTGTAAAGGTGCCGATGGTGCAATGGCAGCAGTGCAGATGCAACGCCCAGAATTGCAGGCGCGGTTAGCTAGTGTTGAGGGGGTGGTAATTGCCAATCATAACGCTCCTTTGCAAACAGTAATTTCTGGAAACAAAGACGCGATCGCTCAAATTGTAGACCAGCTGAACGCCGAAGGAATCATGGCGCGGATGCTGCCAGTCAAGGGCGCTTTCCACTCTCCCTTAGTAGCTTCTGCCCTTAACCCACTAATCGAAGCTATCGACAAAGTGACATTGCGATCGCCCACGATTCCTGTTTATGCTAACTCCACGGCTCGTCCCTATGATGCCGATTCCGAGGCAATTTCCACTCAGTTATCTAAACACCTGATCCACAGCGTCGAGTTTGTCAGCCAAATTAACGCCATGTATGCAGCTGGCGCTCGAATTTTTGTGGAAGTTGGCCCCAAGAGCATCCTGACTAAATTAGTTGGGCAGATTCTGGAAGGAAAAGACCATACAGTTGTCTCCCTCGACGGACAAGGCGGGGGGATGCGAGGTTTTCTGATAGCTCTGGGTACACTATGTACGCAGGGCATCAATATCCAGTTACCAACTCTATTTGAAGGGCGGAACGTGCGTCAGCTAGATTTATCCTTGCCAGCTTTGACGAAAAAACCAGATATTTCGCCCACAACTTGGCTGTTAACTGGTGCTAGTTCCAGACCTATCAAGGACGCGGTGGGTCACATGGGTAAAACACCGCTGATAAATCAGGACACCGCCGCCCAAAGCAAAGCGCTAAATGCAAAACAACCAGAACAAGAAACAGCCTTACCAGTGGTGGGAACTTCTGGAAGTTCTACAAAGTCAGCAGTGAAGTTTGCTGGACAGCATCAGGAAGAAGAAAACAAGAAACCCACTACTAATTCCGCCCCCACTTCGTGCAGCGCTAACAGTCCTCAGCCCTCAGCACTATCACCAGGAGTTGCTCCCAAATTGACAATGACCCCTTACCCAGAACAACAGCCCACACCATCACCCAGCGCCTCAGCTCTTACTGGCGAGACTGCCCTAGCAGCTTACCAAGCTTATCAAGAAACCATGCGGCAATTCCTGGGGTTACAGGAACAGGTGATGAAGCAGTTTCTCGGAGGGGTGAATTATCAATCGCCCCAACAGCCGCAACAAATACCATCAAAGAAGGCGATCGCGTCTACTCCCCGGATCGTTACCAACTTCAGCCAGCCTTCGGAAAATGGTAGCAACAATGGTGCAAAAACGCCTGAAGTGTTAATCCAAAATACCAATGGTACAGCGATCGCTCCTGTCGTACCGACACCACAACCTGACATTCAATTGCCAGTTGTCACTCCTCAGCCCTCAGTCGTCCAAACCCCAACAAACAACGCACAGCTTCCAGATCGCGCTGTTTTGACCCAAAAATTATTGCAGTTAGTTAGCGATCGCACTGGCTACCCAACAGAAATGTTAGGGTTAAACGCTGACATGGAAGCGGAACTCGGTATCGACTCGATTAAACGGGTGGAAATTTTGGGTGCTTTGCAAAAAAGCTTGCCAGAACCTTTCAGCAGCTTGATGCGATCGCGCATGGAAAACTTCACCCGCGCCAAAACCCTCAACAGCGTTGTTGAACTACTAAATAGTCAATTAACAACCAACAGCCAACAAGCAACAACTAACAACCAACAGCTTCCAGATCGAACTGCTTTGACCCAAAAATTGTTGCAGTTAGTTAGCGATCGCACTGGCTATCCAACAGAAATGTTAGGGCTAAATGCTGACATGGAAGCCGAACTCGGTATCGACTCGATTAAACGGGTGGAAATTCTGGGTGCTTTGCAAAAAAGCTTGCCCGAACCTTTCAGCAGCTTGATGCGATCGCGCATGGAAAACTTCACCCGTGCTAAAACCCTCAACAGCGTTGTGGAACAATTACTAAAATCTGGTAATGTTCCGGAGGAAAATAATAGCCTGGGAAAGTCATTGCCCCGGTAGAAGCCCTGCCGCGCTACATAATGAAAGCGCGGACAGAACTTTTACCTGACACGGAAGTAGTCTCCCTTAACGGGCTATTTCTGATTACCCAAGATCAGATGTCCGTTGCGCCTTACGTCTCGGAAGGCTTGCGGCGCATGGGAGCCACCCCAGTTACCATCTCCACTGCTAGTCTGCTCAATCCGGAAAAACTGGCGGCTGAGATTAACGAAGCGCGATCGCTCAATGGGGAAGTCAGAGGAATTATCCATCTGAGCGCACTTTCTCCCATCCCCATGCCGGAAACTCTCTCAGAGTGGCGACAGTACACCCAAATCGACTGCAAAAGCTTATTGACAGTTCTCCAAATTTGTGAATCTGACCTAATCCCCCCAGCCCCCCTTCCCTATGAGGGAAGAGAGGTGTCTAGCGCCCCTCTCCTAACAGGAGAGGGGCAGGGGGAGAGGTTCCCCTATACGCAAGTCCTAGCAGCCTCGCTACTAGGAGGGCAGTTTGGGCGCGAAGGTAGCTGTAGTTCTGGTCTTCCCACAGGTGGCGGTAGTAAAGGGCTACTCAAAACAATGGTGCAGGAATGGTCTGGAGTGGAAGCGAAAGCCATCGATTTCGACGATAGTTTATCAGCCGCCGAAATTGCTAGAACAATCATCCAAGAATTGCTGGGATCAGGAGGTCACTCAGAAATCGGCTACCCACAAGGAAAGCGGATGGTATTTCAGCCAGTTTTGGCACCTTTATCTTCCATTCCTGGTTCCTCCTTGCCGATTCATCCTGCCAAAGATTGGGTAGTTCTAATTACTGGTGGTGCCAGAGGTATTACAGCCGAAATTGCCAGTACCTTTCTGATTCCTGGGATTACCCTGATACTGGTTGGTCGTTCTCCTGAACCTGCGGAGGAATCTCCCGACACAGCAGGAATCGAGGATGTCTCGCAACTGCGGAAAATATTGCTAGCAGCGCAAGGAAAGCCAGTAACGCCTGTACAGATTGAGAATCAACTACGGGGAATATTACGCGATCGCGTCATCCGTCGCAACCTCAGCCATTGTCGGCAAGCTGGTGTCAACGTTGAATATCAAGCAGTTGATGTTAGAAACGCTGGAGAATTTGGCTATTTCATCGAGGAAATTTACTCTCGCTACGGTCGTCTGGATGCCGTCGTTCACGGTGCTGGTGTCATCGAAGACAAGCTAATAGTTGATAAAACCCTAGAATCCTTCGACTTTGTGTTTGATACGAAAGTCGATAGTGCCTTTATTCTCAGCCGACACCTGCGACCCGACTCTTTAAAATTACTCGTTTTCTTCACCTCCGTTGCCGGAAGCTTTGGCAATCGCGGACAGTCAGACTATGCTGCTGCTAACGAAGTTGTCAACCGTCTGGCATGGCAACTAGACCAGCGTTGGCAAAATACTCGCATTGTCGCCCTCAACTGGGGGCCTTGGGACATCACGGGTATGGCTTCTGAGTCAGTGAATCGTCAGTTTCGAGAACGAGGCGTTATTCCCATTCCCCCTCATGCAGGTCGTCACTTCTTTATTGAGGAACTGCGTTATGGAAATAAGGGCGACACAGAGTTAATTATTGGGACTTTTGAAGGATTGGGGGCTGGGAATGAAGGGACTGGGGACTGGGGACTGGGGACTGGGCATCCAATCACGTTTTCTCAACTACAAATTCAACCCAATAGCACCGTTACCTTAGAACATACTTTCTCGCTTCTGTTGCATCCCTACTTGCAAGATCATTGCCTGGACGGTAAACCAGTTTTGCCGGCTGCGGGTGCCTTAGAGTGGATGGCGCAATTTGTCCAAGCTGCTTGGTCAGAATGGACAGTAACAGAGGTTCGGGATTTGCGAGTTTTGCGGGGAATTGTACTCGAAGAAACCAGAAAAGTGCTTTTTATCGCTCGTGCTTCTAGTCACTCCGACTTGGAATCTTTGGAAGTGGCAGCCCAAATTGTAGACCCTGAGAGTAAAATTCCTTTCTACAAAGCTACTGTGATTCTGCGTCCGCAGATGCTGGCATCGCCTAAGGTGCAAATAGACGCTTTAGATTCCGGCAATAGTTTGGATGTTGCTGTTGCTTATCGTGACTATTTATTCCACGGGCCTAGTTTCCAGTTATTGACAGCTATTGACCGATTAAATGAGCAAGGAATTGATGCTGAGGTGATGCCATCGCCGCAATCATCTTGGTTATTTGACTTGGCTTTAATTGATACAGCACCGCAGTTAGCGATCGCTTGGTCGCGTGTCCAAAAAGGTACAACTGCCTTACCTTCAAGATTTGGCTCAGTTATCCGCTATGGCAAATCAGCGCTCAATAGTGTGCTAAAAGTTGCTTTTCGGGTTACTCAAGCTGACGACCATATGCTTGTGTACGATGCCATTTTTATTGATAAAAACGGTAACGTCCGCTTCCATCTCAAAGACATAGAAAGTACCTGCAATACCGCCCTTAATCGTTTGGCAAGCAAATTATGAATAAAATAGGTTCATCTACCAATATTGCGATTATCGGGATGTCTGCCTTGTTTCCGGGAGCCAAAAATTTGTGTGCTTACTGGGAAAATATTCTGAACAAGGTAGATGCGGTTGAGGATGCACCCGATGAATGGGCTGGTGCTTATTTTGATCCAAATTCTACCGAAAGCGGTCGCATATACACCCGTAAAGGTGGCTTTTTGGGTAAATTAGCTGAATTTAACCCGGTTGAATTTGGGATTATGCCAAATTCAGTGGATGGGGGAGATCCAGACCACTTTCTATCCCTGAAACTAGCACGGGATGCGATCGCTGATGCGGGCTACACAGATAAACCTTTCAATCGTGAAAAAACCGGGATTATTCTAGGGCGAGGCACCTATATTAATCGGGGTTTTGTCACGGCACTCCAGCAGAGTATGATTGTAGACCAAACGCTGGATTTGCTGTGTCAACTGCATCCAACACTCGACCAAGACACATTAAATAGTATTCGCCAAGAGCTAAAGAGTAGCGTACCGCCTCTAGCTGCGGAAATCATCCCCACTTTGGTTCCCAACGTAGTTACAGGACGCATCGCTAACCGCCTAGACTTGATGGGGCCAAATTACGTAGCTGATGCTGCTTGTAGTTCTTCCCTGATTGCGGTTGAACTAGCAATGAACGAATTAATCAGCGGTCGTTGTGACATGATGCTGGCTGGAGGCGTACAAGCTGCCACGCCTGCACCGATTCATATGTTGTTCTGTCTGTTGGGGGCTTTATCTCACGGTAAAATTCGCCCGTTTGACACGTCAGGGGCAGGGACTCTGCTAGGCGAAGGTGTGGGTTTCTTGATTTTAAAACGGCTAGAGGATGCAGAACGAGATGGCGATCGCATCTATGCTGTTCTCAAGGGAGTCGGCACCTCCAGCGACGGCAAAGCACTAGGCTTGCTAGCACCCCGCCTCGAAGGTGAAGTTTTGGCGTTACAGCGTGCTTACGAAAATAGTGGCATCGATCCAGACACTATCGGGCTAATTGAAGCGCACGGCACTGGCATCCCCTTGGGAGAACAGACCGAGATGCAGACGCTAAATCATGTCTTTGGTCAGCGTCAAGGAAACTTCCCACGCTGTGCCTTGGGTTCTGTGAAATCGATGATCGGTCACTGCATCCCAGCCGCAGGTGTTGCCAGTCTAATCAAAACTGCGTTGGCATTGTACCACAAAGTATTGCCCCCGATGCTGTGCGACGAGGTGAATCCAGCCTTAGAAATTGAGAAAACGCCATTTTACATCAATACCGAAGCTAGACCTTGGATTCATGGAGAACAAACTCCACGCCGCGCCGGAATCAACGCCTTTGGATTTGGTGGAATTAATGCTCATGCAATCTTAGAAGAATATAGAGGCTGGGGACTGGGGACTGGGGATTGGGAACTGGGACAATCCCAATCCGAAATCCAACAACCAATTACCAATTGGTCTACAGAACTACTAATTTTCTCTGGTAATAGTAAGCAAGACCTGATTGCTTCCATCAACAACATTCAGCAAATTTTGCAAATCGATGAAAGTATATCGCTTGCCAACCTTGCCTATACTTTATCGGAAGCAAACACGCAGCACCCTCATCGTTTAGCAGTCATTGCCAAAAACGTTCCAGAAATACAAACAAAGCTAAAACAAGCACTAGAAAAATTAGCCGATCCCAAATGTACTAAACTGCAAACGCGCAGCGGAATTTACTACACAGCAAATGTAAAAGAATCGGGTAAAACAGCCTTTTTGTTTCCCGGCGAGGGGTCGCAATATCCTAATATGTTGGCTGACCTCTGCTTGTACTTCCCTAAAGTTCGGGCGTGGTTCGACTTGTCAGATGAAACCTTTGCGGGAATCTGGAAAAATCCACCCAGTCGCTTTATTTTCCCATCCCCAACAGGCTTAACACAAGAAGAACAAAAGCTGGGGGAAAAGCAGTTATATGCGATGGATGTTGCTACCGAAGCTGTGTTTACTGCTGGCATGGCTTTAGACGAACTGCTGCACGATTTTGGCATCAAATGTGATGTTATGGTTGGTCACAGCACGGGGGAACATACTGCTTTACTCGCTTCAGGTGTCTCCCGCGTCAAAGGGAAAAAGCAACTGATAGAAATGAAACGTCTTCTAAACCAAAGTTATAAGGATTTAGAGGCAACAAATAGCGTTCCAAAAGGAGCATTATTAAGCGTTGGTGCTATTGAGCCTGATTTCATTAAAACGCTGCTCAATGCTTACTCAGGACGCTTGCATTTGGCGATGGACAACTGCCCAAATCAGGTGGTTTTGTTTGGCAGTACGGGTGATATTGATGAAGCTGCAAATCAAATAAAAGAGGCGGGCGGAATTTGTATGCACTTGCCCTTCGACCGCGCCACTCATACGCCTCTATTTGAAGAGATGGCATCGGCTTTACGCAGCTACTATGAAAAGTTGGACATGAGTGCTGGTCATACTAGCCTTTATAGTTGTGCGACTTGTACCGAATTTCCATCAGACCCAGAAACTATCCGCGATGTAGCTATTAAACAGTGGTCTAGTCGAGTACGTTTTCGAGAAACAATTGAAAACCTTTATGATGAGGGCGTGAGAACCTTTATCGAAGTTGGCCCCAGCAGCAATCTAACTGGCTTTGTCGATGATATTCTCCGTAACCGTGATTATGTTGGTATACCCAGTAATACTCAGCGAAAATCTGGTCTAGAACAAATCCAAGTTTTGCTGGCAAGACTGTTTGTAATGGGCAAAGAAATTGATCTGGCTCCTTTGTATAAAAATCGCCAAGTAATGCCAGTCAATTTGGATGTGACAACTGTACAAAATGGCATTAAAAAACCTAGCCCTATTTTGGATCTAACGCTGCCCATAATGCAGTTGCGTCCAGAGTTTGCCCAATCAATACAGGAGAAGTTTCACTCCCACCAACCTGCTGACTCACATTTTGCACCGGAAAAACCTAACCCCTTAACCGTTTTACCCTCCGTTGAAGGAGAAGAAATTCTCTCTTCTCCAAGGGAAGCAAAAGAAATTCTCCCCTTCCATAGCAGGGGAGAGGTCGAACCTGCGGAAATTCAAACAATGGCGTTAAACCAACCCTTACAATCTTTTGAAAATAGTGCAATATCCAGTGAAGTCAGTTTGGAGAAAGTGAGGAAAGTAGACGCACAAGAGTCCTTTGATACTTCTTCCGAAACTCCTGTTTTCTCGGATGACATCCGCTTAGCTGTTGTATCGGCACACTTTGATTTGATGCAAGAATTTCTCGCGAGTCAGGGAAGGGTGATGACATCTCTGTTTTCTAACCCTACTGACAGCAACGATTCGGAGTGATAAAGCCAAAAAACTCGGTTTTCTTAGAAGTTACTCTTACGTGTCTAACACCGAGTTTTTAGTAAAAGCTGGTTTTTATGTACATACCGACAAAGAAAATGCTTCCTTCTCCTCCTTTCCCTCTTTCGCCCTCTGCCCCTGTCCTCTCCGAACCTTGGATGCAAGTAGAAACGGGTCTAGTTAGTAGGCGTATTTATGTAGATCCAATACCAGAAAATTCTCTAAATCCTTGGCATCAGGAACTGGCTGATTTGATGTTAAATGACAAAGAGCGGGAGATTTGGGATAAACTACCAGAAAAAGGGACAAGACGACGCGATCGCTTATTCGGTCGGATCGCTGCTAAAGACGCTGTACGCCAGTGGGCAAAACAAGCTTTCAACTTGGAAATTGCACCTCTAGATATTGAAATTTTAGCTACAGAATTGGGTAAACCGTTTTTGCGTTGTCCTAGCTTAGAGGTGATGGTGCCATTACCGGATATTTCTATCAGTCACAGTCGAGGTTATGTAGTTGCAGCTTTAGGGCGATCGCGTCTTGGTATCGACTTAGAAAGACTGGGAAATATTCGCTTTGAAGATTGGATTGATGCTGCCTTCAGCCCCTCAGAATTGGAATTACTGCCTTCGGCAAATCTCCTGATTGCACTCGGTTTTTGGTGTGCCAAGGAAGCCGCCAGCAAAGCAGTCGGGACAGGATTGCAAGGAGTACCGGGAAAGTGGGCGATCGCTTCCTGTTCTCCTGATGGTAAACAAGTAAAAGTAACTCACAATAATGAGTGTTTTCCTGTCCATATATGGTATAGCGATAATGAAGTCTTAGCTATTTGTCAGTGTTAAATAGATGGGCATAAATAAACGTCACAAAAACCTAACCCTCGACTCCCTTCCCTCATAGGGGAGAGGAAGTCAGATTCTCCTCCTCTCGTAGGGGAGGGACGACATTAAAAAAGCAACAAGCCAGGTTTTAAAGAGGCAAAAATCATGCAAGTCACCGAAACAAATATTCACTCAACAATCATCGACATTCTGCAAGACATGACCCAAGAATGGGAACTGGAATTAGATGGAATTACTGGTAATACAAAGTTAGTAGAAGACCTGAGTTTTGCTTCTGTTGACATCATTCATTTAGTTGTCACTTTGGAAGAGCATTTTAAGCAAAAGTTAGGGTTCGATCAGTTGCTAATGCGCGGCGGTCGCTATGTAGATGACCTCAGCGTAGACGAAATAGTAACCTTTGTCACACAAAAATTAAACGGGTAAAAATAATGACTCGCACTCTCTTTATTGGACTCGATGGTGCTACCTTCACAGTTCTGGATAATATCACCTCTGATTTGCCAGAAATTGGCGTAACGATGCCTTTTCTGAAACAGTTTATAGAAACAGGAGTACGGGCAAAATTGCGCTCAACTCCCAATCCTTTGACCCCGCCAGCTTGGGTTTCCATTATGACGGGAAGAACTCCGGGAAGTCATGGAGTTTATGACTTTGTGCGCTACGAAGATAAAGGTCAGGATGTTTATTTCACCTTGTATGATTCGCGGGATATTCGTACAGAAACAATCTGGTCAATGGCAAGTCGTCAAAATCGCACCGCTGTAGCTTTAAACTTTCCATTTACAGCACCCCCGCGCCCGATTTCCGGTTCTCTCGTTCCTGGTTTTGTCCCCTGGAAACATCTGCGTCGCAACACAACACCACCTGAATTGTACGACCGACTCAAAGAAATTCCAGATTTCGATCCCAAAGAGTTGGCGTGGGACTTTGAAAAAGAAAATCAAACTCTAACCTACATGAGTACAGATGACCTGGAAAATTGGGTTAAATATCATATTATTCGGGAGGAACAGTGGTTCCGGGTGGCGGAGAAACTGCTAACCGAAGATAGTCCCGATTTGATGGCAGTTTTGTTTGATGGTACCGACAAACTTCAGCATCAAGTTTGGGAATTCCTCGATCCTGGGATATACCCCACACACAACACACCTTGGCAGCAACAAATGCGGAAGTCTTGCTTGGAATATTTCCGCCGCTTAGATGGTTATATTCAGCGACTTGTAGAAATTGCGGGGCCAGATGCTCAAGTTTTCATGGCATCGGATCATGGCTTTACAGCAACTACAGAAGTTGTTCGCATCAATGCCTTTTTGCATGAAAAAGGTTATCTGACTTGGAGAAAAGTGGATAACTCTGACGCGGAAAAGAGACGGGAAGCCAGCAACTTTGCTAACTTAGATTGGGAAGAAACCTTAGCTTACTGTCCAACTCCTTCTAGCAATGGGATTGCAATTCGCGTTGCTAAAAAGCCGGGAGAACCTGGAATAAAACCCGAAGAGTATGAAAGTTTCCGGGAAAAACTAATTCAAGACTTGGAAAATTTCAAAGACGAAAACACGGGAGAACGGATTATCCAAGCCATTTATAAGCGCGAAGATGTATATTCGGGGGATGCTCTTTTAGAAGCACCCGATTTAACTTTAGTTTTGCGCGATTATGGCTTTGTTTCTATTAACAATGTCTTACCTCCCGTGGAACCCCGGAAATCACCCCAAGGAACTCATCATCCTGATGGCATTTTCCTGGCGGGAGGGAAAGGTATCAAGGGTGGGTTTGAAGCTGAGCGACATAATGTTGCAGATGTTCCTGCCACTTTGTTGTATAGTTTAGGCTTAGAGATTCCCTCGGATCTGGAGGGATTGGTTGCCAAGAGCTTCTTTACTGACGAGTGTTTGGAGTCAAAACCAGTAGTTACAGGTGCTACAACGGCAAGCGATCGCTCTCCAGAAGTCGATAATCAGTCTGGGAATATTACCGAGGATGAAAAAGATAAAATCCTCGCTCAACTACAAATGCTTGGCTACCTGGAGTAGAAATTGCCTGTCGCTCACCTAAAAGCAGTCGATTTAAACTATCTTCAACTCCCTCAAAAGTTGTCCCCTCTCGATTCTCCTTTAAACCCCCTTTATCAAGGGGAGCAAGGGATAGAGGGGGAGCAAGATAGTCAAAACGACATCCCAAGCAACCTAGTTATGGTGCATGGGTTGGCGACAAATTTGGCTTTTTGGTATCATCTGGCACTAGAGCTGAGTGTTACCCATCCGGTGACACTCTTCGATCTGCGCGGACACGGACGGAGTTCCATGCCTGAAAATGGCTATACTCCCCAGCAAATGGCTGAGGATTTAAGGGAATTATTAGATTATTTGGGAATAGAAACCGCTCATTTAATGGCGCACAGCTTTGGTGGTTCTGTCATCTTAGATTTTGCTTGTGCCTATCCAGAGCGTGTAGAAAGTTTAATTCTGGTAGATGTACGCTTGAGAGTGTTGCAGCCGAGGCAGAGGTTGCGCGACTGGCCCCGTTGGAAAAGGACACAACGAATTTTAAACCGGATTGGTGTTGAACTGGATGAAGACGATCCAGAATCTGGGTATCAAATACTCGAAGCGATCGCGCGATTGCAGATGAGATTACCAAAAGGGAAACATCGCCTCCGCAAATTATTATCAAAATTGGTGCCAGAAAATAGTCAACGCACTGCATCACGCTGGCTAAAGTTATTAGAAACAACTTCGGCACGGCGCGATTTGAAAAATATTGAAGGTATTAGTTTAGAGCAATTGCAACAAATAAACAAACCTACATTAGCGATTTATGGTGAATCTTCGCCCACACTTCCAACTGCTAATGCTTTAAAAGAAGTATGGACTCACGCACATTTCGAGTTTGTTCCTCTTGCTGGACATTTTTTTCCAGTATCTCAACCGCAAGCATTAATAGCATCAGTAGAAAGCTTTTTAAAGCAACTTAATTATTTAGACAATGCCTGTTAGTACCGAAATGAGAATTTTTAATCCAGAACCAAAACCAGGGCTGAAAGAATCCAACTTTCGCAAGATTTGTCAGAACGGTTTTGGAGACTTAAATAATTGCTACGCTCATGCGATCGCGTGGTTCAAAGACCATCTCTATGTTGGGACTTCCCGCGCCAATCTCTGTCTCATCAAAGCCGGGATGCCTCATGTAAAAATTGGCGTTTGGCCTGTTGAGTGTCCCTATCCAGTTTATTCCCCAGAGTTTGAGCAAAATCAGGCACGAGGGGAAATCTGGCGCTATAGTCCAGTTTTAGAACAGTGGGAGCGCGTTCATCAAGCTCCGATGGTTATCGGCAGTGAGGGAGATGAAATTAGCCGCGAACTTGGCTATCGGGCGATGGTGGTGTTCCAGGGAGAATCGGACACTGAGCCTGTACTTTATCTGGCCAATTGGTCGCGATCGCGCGGGGAAGGCGCTCTAATTTTACGCAGTGAAGATGGCAAAAACTTTCTCCCCGTATCCCAGCCTGGTTTAATAGGTTTAAAATTCACAAGTACACGCTTGCTCGTACCTTTTAAAGGCAAATTATTTACCGCACCAACAGGTTCTGCTGGAGGTAAACATAATATTTCTGGTGTCCCATTTATTTGTGAAAGCCGCGATCCAGCTAAGGGTGAATGGCAAATAGTAAATGAACCCGGATTTGGAGATCCAAGTAATCAAGCTATTTTCGAGTTAGTCGGATTTGGCGATTATCTATATGCTGGAACCGCCAACAACAATGGTTTTCAAATATGGCGTACTTTGGCAGAAGGAGAACCGCCCTATGAATGGACAAAGGTAATCTCAGATGGTGCTGGTCGTGGCAGTTTAAATCAAATCACGGTCAGCATGGTAGTTTTTAATGATGCTTTATATGTAGGCACTGGTATTCAAGGCGGCGGCTACGATCAGCAGAATAAAATAGGGCCAGCCGCCGCTGAAATTATCAGGCTGCATCACGATGGCTCCTGGGAACTAATTGTAGGAAATCCCCGTGAAGGAAAACAGCATCTAAGCGGCTTTTATCCGGGATTTAATAATTATTTCGGGGGCTACATCTGGAAGATGAGTATCCATGATGGCTGGCTTTATGCAGGCACTATGGATTGGACTATCTTCCTCCGCTACACCAATTTTGAGGGTAAAACTCAGAGGCTATTTAGTTTCCTAAAGCGGGTAGGAGTAGAAAATATTATTGAGCATCAAGGCGGCTTTGACCTGTGGCGAACCTACGATGGAGAAAATTGGCTACCAGTCACCCGCCAAGGATTCCAAAATCCATATAACTATGGAGTTCGCAACATCGTTTCTACGCCTCATGGCGTTTTTATCGGCACAGCTAATCCCTTCGGCCCAAAAGTAGCTACGAAGGTAAGTGATGAGTGGGAATGGACTTACACAGATAACCCAAATAGTGGTCTTGAGGTGTGGCAAGGAAAATAAAATTAGTCATATCAAATCTGGTTAATTATCCACAATTAAGAGGAAACCGAGATTCCACCCCCAACCCTTAGAAAGCAAGCCAACCAGAGAGCCGGAGCCGCAGGCGAAGACCGGGGCGGGATTCTTTTATTATGGGCCATCAACCGATTTTGATATTATTAGTCATTAATTATTAGTTGTATGCTGAATTAGCTAAATGACCCATCCTGACATAAATCTCTCTTTGATTATCAGAAAACGACTTTCTGCCATGAAGTAATCTTGTGTTATCTATCATCAAGATATCTCCCTCTTGCCATGCAATCGGGAGAGTCAATTTATCAGTAACGTCTTTGAGTTCAAAGATTACGTCATCAGGAATTTTTAAACCGTCTTCAAACCTAACAATACTCGATTGCAAACCCTGGACGTATTCCTGAGCAATTACTGGCAAGATGTTATTGATGAAAGCTTTATGTTTCCCGCTTTCAGTAATCGCATAAGTAACAAATTCAGTGGTAATTGAGTGGTCTTTTTCATCTACCTTCAGGTATGTATCGTTTTCTTGGCAGATTCTTTTAACTATATTCAAATCATCAGTTTTATATATTTCTTGCCACATGAATTTCGGATAGCTGCGAATATATTTCAACCGTTTTGTGTGAAATAATTCTTTTGTGGAATCACTCAATTTCTGATAAACCTGGATTCCATCACATACTGTTGTTTCACCACCACTCAAGGGGGGAGTAGCACAATAAAACCACAGCAGACTTGGTTTATTCTTGGTATAGTACATTTCCCCATGCAGAGGCACTGCATATCTCAGATTTGCCCCGGTTACTGATAAAACAGTTTTGTCGCCGTTAATTGCCTCTCTTTGGTTATAAGCACCGCCGATATAGGGCATGAATTCTGTGCTGAGTGAGGCGGTGAATTTTTTAAATTGTTCAGTGTCTGTATCAAATCCTCTGAGCAACAAAAATCCAGAAGATTTGAATAATTTAATAATTTGCTCTTTATCTAAATTACATACATTAGTCTCGCTTTCATGGTATATCATCGAGCCAAAGCTTTCGGAAATAGGCACTGTTTTCATGTCCATAACCTCTTATGGTTTATC
This sequence comes from Trichocoleus sp. FACHB-6, assembly GCF_014695815.1. Taxonomy (NCBI): domain Bacteria; kingdom Bacillati; phylum Cyanobacteriota; class Cyanophyceae; order Leptolyngbyales; family Trichocoleusaceae; genus Trichocoleus; species Trichocoleus sp. FACHB-6. The sequence goes on along the minus strand of NZ_JACJOY010000062.1, from coordinate 29,069 downwards.
AGTACAGCCAACAACACGCTTTGTATTTACTTACCTAACCAAACTTCCACATCGTGGGTTTTAGGCTTCGATGGATTGTCGGTATTCTGGAGATTTGTTTTACCTAAAACAGTAACTAATCCCAACGGAGTAGTTACTACAGTATAGATTTCTATATCACGGCGATCGCTTAATGGTTCCAGACGGATCGGTTCCCATATTTCACCATCTTCTGTAGCCCAAAGCTGAAAACCACCTTTTCCTTGAGTTCCCACATACAAACAGTCATTATGAACAGTCATAAACTGGAGCGTACAATTGTGAGAATCATCGAATCCCGCGCCCATAACTGATAAGGGAACTTTCAAACCATCGGGAGTAAACTTGGGTGCGCCAACAATCAAATCCCAGCTATCATCGGGATAAATCCGAATAATTTCCGGGGCAGTAATGGGAATATCATTACCTCTGTCGTAACTATCCGCAGGCATTCCACTGGCAAAATACAAATTGCCTTGGAAAACAACCATAGAAGATACACATGAGTTAAAGGCATACCCGCGCGCACCATCAGAAATGATTTGTTTCCAAGTATAGGATGTTTGATTGGTATCCTGGGTTTTCCAGATTTGAAAGCCTGTTTCGGGATTTACAGTTCCTGCGTACAGGCAATTGTTGAACGTCACTATTTGAGAAACGGCTTGATTGTCTAAATTATCGAACCCTGGAAGATTGACTGCTTGCCATTTGCCTGTTTCAGGGTCATCACAGGCGCAGATGAGGTTTTTTGCCGTATTGTCTGCGGGAATCGCGTACAGCCGATTCTGGAATGGCAGGAGGCGACGAAATGACAGGACATGGTTGTCTAGCTGGGGTTCAGGGAGGGTATGAAAAGTCTTGCCATCCTCTGAATGTAGAAGTTGCGAACTAGAGGGAGAAAGCAAGCTAACGATTAGCGAATGTGTTTCCTCCAAAAATGCGATCGCTAACGGTATGCCCGAAGCGCTATTACCACTCCCAACACCTTTATAATTATTTTCTCCTTCTAATGCTCCTGCATATACTTCTTCCCAACTATCATTTTCTGAGTCGTAGCGCAATATTTTCCCATTGTATGATTTTTTACCAGCCTCGCATATTCTCGCTAAGTACAGGCGATCTTGGAACGCAGCCATCGAACAGGTAGCGATGCTCCCTAGTCCGTCTATATTAACTGGACTAATATTTTTCAACTGCTGGGCGGTCATTAAAGACACCTTAGACATTTCTTTCCTTTCTGGGTTAATAACACGCTAGCGATAGCCTAGTTGCTTGGCAAAGTTGATAAGTTTTTCAGCAAACTCATCGTCCACAATATCTTTTAACTCTCCTTTTTCCAGTTCATCTTTCAGCGAAGGTTCCCGAATTTTTCCCGGACGTAGGGCTGGACTATGCATAAATTTTACGTCATTACCCCCGCGAGCCATAATCGGGCCAACCCTGGCGTAGGGAGAATTTTCCGGATGCTTCATTGCTTCAATTGCTTCGCTGTCTGTTCGCAAGCCCAGCCAATCAGCTATTTGTGGTAAATACAAATCTGGCTCAGATAGTACATCTTCCCCTTTAATCCGTATACTCTGACCCAAAGGCAGAGTATTACAGAAATTCATAATATTTCGGTGGGTATTAAACCAAAATCTTAAAGGATCTAGCTTTATCCCAGAGGAAGGATCTACCTTTGTTGCTTTTCGTTTGCGTTCCACCATCTCTATAATTGACTTCCTAGCTGATATTGGATGGCGGGTGAGATGCAAATAATTAGCTGTTGGAAAGCAAGAATAGGCACGTTCAATAAATTGTCGTGTTACAACTGTAATTGGACTTTTTTCTACGCCGATTTGCGGGCTAATCTTCTCCAGCATATAGTCATACAGTTTTTTTACAGGCCAATCCCGCCGCTCATCCAACCACAGTCTAGCTTTGAGAACAGTTGATGTTGTTTGAGCCCCGCTATGAATTTCTGCTATTGTTCGCAGTAATCCTGGTGGACCTTCAGGTCTGCGTCTGGTTTCGTGGTGCTTGATAACCTCATCGATAGTATCGCCTACAAAGAGGTGGAGTTCCGGGAAACCATACAACTGCGGATGTTGTCCAATCATTGTGGACACAACTGATGAAAAGGAACGGGGCGGTGAGAGTATAATGAACAGTTGAGACATTTGTAATAATTTGCAGATTTTTGTTTTGTAGTAATTGGCTTTGATGCCTGCTGTACTATATTTTAATCAGACATAAAGTATTTATTTACGGATTTTCATACGGAAATAATCATTTATTTCCTGCAATTGGCTAGTATTAACTATTGAATGCAGAATCAAGCGCAAACAATTTGTTTGCAGATGAAGCTTTAAATGCTTAAAAAATTCATTTTGACCCTTCTTGGTGTTGACTTTGTATAACTGAGTGCAGTCTATCGATGATATTATCTTGAAGTTTATCTAATTCCAAGTGCATCTCTTCAAGGATTGAGCGCATCCAATTATAGCGGTATTGCAATTCTTTTCTGCGTTGTTCAAGTTGCTCTAGCGGTAAGACGCTGAGATTGGATTCAGCATTACCCAATAATTGCTGTATAGTTTTTACAAAATCAGCAGAGGAAACATTTTCGGGAAGCCTATTGTGGCTGATTCCTAATATTGGCTGCAAGGTTGAATTAGTTGTTTCAGGCTGAGTTTGCTGCTTGTTGGCTGCCTTCTTTTTCTTTTTGGCATCTCGCTTAGCTTTGGTTAAATGCAAATACATTTCTAGTATTTTGGTATCTTCACCAAGCTCTGATGTTTCAGATTGCTTTTGTTCGGGTTCCGCTGGCAAAGCGGCTGCTTTTTTAGCTTTTCTAGTTTGTTTAAGCTCTACCAAAGATTTTACAAGTGCTTCATCTTCACCAAGATCGGATATTTGTTGAGCGATATCCGCACCTCTAGCTATGTCTACTTGAAAATCTCTTAGCTTCAAGAGGGTACGCATAAATGGATCGCCATGATCCTCGGTTTTTTTCTGATTTATATCAAAGCGTCTAGCTTCTCCACGACGATTTCGGAGACGCTGTAAAATCTCTTGGCGCTTTTCGTCAGATATTGCCTGATTTTGAGTCATGGATGAAACATACTAGATGTCTGAGCTATCGGGTTCATTCTCATGGAATGAGCTTTACCCAGTTTTTACAATATAACCTATTACTCTCGTAGAGTATAAAAAGGTTATTTATCGGTAAAAATTACCTAGAAGCGATCGCTTTTAACAGAGCAGAGGTCATTTGATATGTTAGCCCCCCAGCCTGTCTTCATTCTTGCATCTCCACGTTCCTTTACATCTTTAGTCTGTGCCATGCTCGGTCAGCATCCCGAAGCCTATGGAGTTCCAGAACTTAATTTGTTCGTTACTGATACTCTAGAACAATTCTTACAGCGAATGAGTGGTTTTCGCCGATTTCAGTTGCATGGCTTATTGCGAACTGTTGCTCAGCTCTACGCTGGCGAACAATCCCTCTATTCTATTGAAATGGCTCATCGCTGGATTTCCACACGCCTCGACCATAGTGTAGGCGAAGTTTACAGGGAACTGTGCGAAAAAGTTGCGCCTCTGCGGATTATCGATAAAAGTCCTGTGTACGCTGCAAACCGGGCTACTCTAAATCGCATCCGCAAAACTTTTCCCGATGCTTACTACTTGCACCTCGTTCGCCATCCGAGAACCCAAGGACAATCGTTGATGAATGTGCGGGGTGGTCAGATTATGGCTGTCATGTTTAATTCTGTTGATCGTTCCACCAATCCACCAACTGTCGATCCACAGTACAACTGGTACAGAATGCAGTCTACCATTTTAGATTTTTTGAGCGATATTCCCCCCCAACAAAAAATGCACGTATGTGGGGAAACTCTTTTAAATGATCCTAAATTATATTTGGAAAAAATATGTAGGTGGTTAAATTTTAGCTGGAATGAAACAATTCTTGAGGCAATGTTGCACCCTGAAAATTCTCCCTATGCAACATTAGGCCCTTATGGCGCTCACTTGGGGAATGACCCTAACTTTTTGAAGTCACCCGCTTTTCGTTACCAAAGTGTAGTACCTAGTCAACTGGATGGTTCCTTGCCCTGGCGTGAAGACGGTAAAGGATTCATCCCTGAAGTTGTAAAGTTAGCCCAAGAATTGGGTTATAGTTAATCACCATTTAACAATGGTTTGCCTATCCATGCCCACCAAATCTAGCAATGGCAAGCTAAAGCCCACCGTTGTACCTACAAAATCTAATTTGAATAAAGCTAACATGAGCAGGCTAACACCATTAATCTACATGGATTTGCTGCTGGTGGGAATACTGTCATCTTTCGTAGCTAATCAGGTAGCCAACGCCCAAACCGCCACCGATACTCCCTCCATCTTCGGTACCCGTCTAGGAGTAGGCTACGCCACCGAAGGTACTGGCTATGATGACTTTGCTAGCTTTTTTGGCTTCATTCCCCTGCTGCAAAGTTCCGGGAACAGCCTTACTTTCTTGGAAGGACAGCTACTCTTATCAACACCTAATAGAACTCTTGGCGGAAACGTCTTGCTGGGACACCGCTTTTACAGTGCTTCTAATAATCGCATCTTTGGCGGTTACATCTCCTACGACAACCGCAACACGGGAAACGCAGTTTTTAACCAACTCGGCGCGGGTTTTGAGACTTTAGGGGAAGTTTGGGATTTTCGTGCCAACGCTTACATCCCGGTGGGAGATACGCGCCACCTGGTAGAAGAAAGCGTTTTCAATGTAAATTCGGTGCTTTCCGATACCTTTTTTGCCGGAAACTTTTTAAACTTTGCGGGGGAGACTTCGCGTCAAATTAATCGCCGTGTTGAAGTTGCAATGACGGGATTTGATGTCGAGGTAGGTGCAACAATAGCGCGTTTGGGTGAAACGGGTGATATCCGGGGTTATGCTGGGCTTTACTATTACAATGCTCTGGGTAGCGATGAAATTCTCGGCTGGCGCACCCGCTTAGAAGTTCGCCCAACTGATACTTTGAGCTTGGGTTTGTCAGTTCAAGATGATGCGAATTTTGGTAGTAATGTTATTTTGAGCGTGGCGGCAAATTCCCCTGGAAATCGTTCTAGAGGTAGTACCTCCAAAAATCGGGTGCTGGCACGCATGGGGGAGTCGGTAGCGCGTCAAGCCAACATCGTTGTAGATAAACAATTTGAATCTGAGTTGTCAAAGGAAAGTTTCACTGTTTTAGCAACAAATCCCAAAACTAACGAACCGTACTTTTTTCAACACGTCAAACTGGGGACATTTGGGGGAGATGGCACGTTTGAGCGTCCGTTTGGCACGGTGCAAGATGCCCTGAATGTTGCCAAGTCTGAGAATATTGTTTACCTACAACCACGTAAAAATCCTGGAATTAGTAGCTTTACTCTGCCGAACAGGGTGACGTTGCTATCGACTGGTCCGGTGCAAAGGCTGGATACCATACAACGGCTGGGTGCGGTGTTGCCGCTTTCTGGTGCTGGAGTGCTGCCAAAAGTTACGGGTTCTGTGGCTTTGGCTGGCAATCAAACCCTTTCCGGATTGGAGATAGACACCAAGAGCGAACGTGGCATCGTGGGGATTAACACCAGCAACTTGACTATTCGAGATAATGTTATTACTACTGGTAACTTGGGCCCGGCTAAAATTAAAAATTCTCTAAGTGAAGGAATCTATTTAGAAAACGTTACAGGCACTGTTGCGATCGCTAACAACGTCGTTAAATACACTGGCTCTAATACAGTTCTAAGCCACATCTTCTTCCGAAATAATCAAGGACAGGTTGATCTGACTATTTCCAACAACACGATTGTAGGCAATCCTCTCTCTAACTCTGACGCAATTGAAGTCAACATTTGCCGTAATATTTGGGGATCAGATCCATTTTTTAGCCCCTGTAGAGAGTCTAGTCAAGCAACAGTCCAAATTTTAAACAACACTCTTACCAATATCGGCAATCCTAATGCTGTTCCTAGAGAGACAGGGGATGGTATTGATATTAATTTAGGTAGCTATGGCAAAACAGATTTTACGATTAGTGGCAACACCATTCAAGAAGTTGGTGATAGAGGCATCGGCTATGGAACTAGCGGTACTGCTCAATCAACAGCCACTATATCTAACAATGAGATTAGCAACTATTATCGAGATGCTATAGGAATGTACGCCCGCGATACGGCAAAAGTAAAGATGAGGATTTACAACAACAAGTTATCTAACAATAATTTTGAGGACAGTACCGGATTTCAATCAAAAACGCAACAAAGCGGTCAACTTCAGGTAACGATGGACTCGAATAATATTGAAAATGTTGGAACTAATGCAGTTGAACTTATTAGTAGAGATAACTCCCAGACCTTAGCTAATATTCAGTTTAACTACGTACCAACTGATGGTTTTAAGGTGGAGGCGAGCAATCAAGCCAAGATTTGCTTGCAACCGCGCAATAACACCAGCAAGTTAGGCTTTAATCTGGAGCAAAGCGATTTTTCAACGTTACAGGTTGAAAGCACTCTATTGGAAACAAACACTGGCACTATCAATCAGACAGGTACTATCACCAATATTCCTCAAGGAGCTTGTGGCTTTCCTTGAGTCAAGAAAAGCCATTCTCCAAGAGAACCAATCACTTCTTAAATAGTGTGACTTGACCCCCACCACTACTTGGTAGCCTATCCCTACGTGGAAACGCATCTCTATTGCTACGTGGGAACGTATCTCTATTGCTATTTAGGGGTGAATCCATATTGCCACCTGGAAGCGCATCAGACTGGAGAAACTGCTTAGCGGCATTGTCCTGTTTGAGGTAACTATCCCAGAAAGCAATACTGGCACTTTGGAGATAAGTGTGAATATTGTCAATAGTCTCCCTATCTTGCATGAGTCCACGCCTACCACCTGGTTTATAGTCGTTATAGGACGAGTGGTAGGCATCTTGGAATAAGAGGTAATACTTATTACCAGCAGGCATATTCTTGAAAGGTTCCATCCTCCAATCGTCGCCTCTTTCATTACTACCGCTAACAATCATTACAGGAGCGGTGATTCTATCCCAAGAGCGCTCATCTAACCCACCTCTACCAGTTCCCGCTGGAGATATAGCCAAAAACGCACGGACACGGGGGTCTCGGAAACTAACGTCTTTTCTCTGGGCTGTGTCCACCATCTGTCCTGCCATCCATAGGGCTGAGTATGCGCCAAATGAGTGGCCAGCGACACCGATGCGAGCGCGATCTATTTTCCCTCGCAACTGGGGAATTTTCCCTTCTAATGCTTGCAGAGAGTCTATGACAAACGATACGTCTTGAGGGCGATACTCTAAAGGTTGGGCATTATCTTCGGTTTCCCGCAAGAAAGATGAATCACTGTGAGACGGATGGATGGAGATGTATCCCTGACTAGCCCAGAATTCGCCTAAGTATGAGAAGCCCTCCTTGGAGCCACCTCCCCCATGAGAAAAGATAATTACAGGGAATGGTCCTTGCCCTTGAGGATAGTAAACCTTAACAGGAAGTTGTCGCTTGCGCCGACTGTCGAATAGAGAGAGGTCGTCTGCGACTCCAACGGTATAGGAACCAAGATTAGGTTTGTACAGAGACTGAGTAGGTATACTCTGATTGCTTGGAGTGAACGTTGGCTGATCAAAAACAGGTCGCTGACGCGGGAAAGGTCGCGAACAAGCAGGTAGGGCAAAGCCTATAGGTAAAACTATCATCGCAGCTATAACTAAAGTGGAAGTTTTACGCAGTAGCAAGAAGCCGACGATTTTCCTAGTTACTCTGTCCATCACAAAAGCGAATCTCCTGTAATTATGGTAATAAGTTTTGCCAATTACAAAAACCCAGCTAAGAGGGAACTAAAAACTCTTAAAGTTGGTGAAGCCGAGTAGTAATAAGAGGCACTGTAATGCCTGCGGGATAACACTGAGTTAGATAGATGATGCTTGGCATACATCTTTACATCAAGACTTATGCCATTATAAGTATGTTCCAACGGAAGCGGTATCGTTTTTTTGTGGATTAAAAACCAATACGGTTCACTTAAAGCTAAAAATCTAAACTCTATGTAGCTTGGCCGCTTGGATGCGAAACCCAACAAAACTCCAGATTTCATCCAACGCCGCTTCGTTTGAGTGAATCTTAGCTGTAACTTCCACTTTACGGATTTCTACCGCCCCTGATTCTGGCTTAAGATATTTCAGGACTGCCAGATTTACATTTTGCACCTTTTTCGGGAAATATAGAACGTCTCTATAAATTAAATTTTACGATTTCTTTAGGACTGCTATACATGGTTTGAATATCACAATTGTGAGGGGAGAGAATTTAGTTGCAGTTGTATCTATTCAATAAACTGAATGAACCGCACTTGTGGTTGCGATAGATGACTTTAGTGAGCAAATTTAACTTCAATGTCTTGCATCTGTCGCCAAGCTAAACCACAAGGTCTGCCATACTTTTCCTGAACGCGATCGCTTGCAATTTTCAGGGCTGAACGCAATCGCTCAACAAAGTCATCAATATCGTAGTCACTGTTAGGTGTGAAATAGCCTTTGACAACTTAAGAACGGGAATAGCAGGTTTCCGGATAACCATCAGTCCATTGATGAAAGCGGATTTCAGCCATAGGATGTTATAAGTCGCTGATAGTGGTGCAGGTGCATTCTTGCAGATTTTTCCCAAGAAAGATTCTCTCCATCAACCAGTAGCTTATGGAAAGCCCAGCTTGACCAGCTCCTACAACAACGGAATAGTGCGTTTTCATTGGCTCACTTATCGCTTAATTGCTCGAATGTATTGCCAGACTAAGTGTTAGATAAGGAGGTGTCTTGTATCTCTGAATACGGAAAGTTTAAGTCTAAGGATAGGGCTAGCCGCAGCGATCGCGCTGCCTCAAACTTTACTAAGCAGCCATCAGAACACTATCTAAATCGATAGATGATGAGTTTTGGGGAGAGCGCGCTCTCCCCTAATAGATTAAATTGATGGTAAGACGTTCGTCAACCAAATTGTAGAGCAATTCGATCAAGCGCAACAAACACAAGCATGAATCGCTTCGTCATCAACAATGAGACAATTTAATAAGCGGAAGATGTTTGTGAAGATTTTAGTCTAATTGGCTTTTAGTATACATCATCCAGAAAGTTTCAGGATAATCATCCTTTAAGGAATGTTATGTGCGAAGTATCTGAATAATTCCTTGCTCAGGGCTTTTATCAGGAAAATTCAGCATAATGAATAGTTAGGCTCCTTGATTTGTCTGGTGGCAGGGTACTTTGAGATTCCCTGTTAGTATTCAAGGTAAAGTTAGGTTGCGGTACATAGTATATGTCTATTGAAGCTGACGAGGTTTCTTTAAATGGGTAAAGGGAAAACGTATGAGCTTGATGTGGCAAGCCTCCTTCAGCAATTACTAGATCAAGGAGAGTTAGGAATTCATCCTGAACAAGCTAGAATTCAACATAAGCCAGCATATTACTCTCGTGATCGAATGAAAGACATACTCTTTGATGTATCGATTGAAGTATGTCGAAGAGGTGCATCTACACCTTTCTGGATTTGGATTTGGGAATGCAAAAACTATAGTCACACCATTCCAGTTGATGATGTTGAAGAATTTCACGCCAAGCTCAATCAGGTCGGGGCTGATCGAACGAAGGGCACAATGATTACTCCGATTGGATTTGATGAGGGTGCATATGAATTTGCACGTTCAAAAGGAATTGGTTTATGGCGTTGGATTCCTAAAGATACTCCTGTAATTCGTCTGGATACTGGCTCTGAGTTATGGTCACAAGAGAGTATTCTGTATGGGCTGATGACGGAAATCACACCTGGATTGCCAGATGGTGAATTTATTTACGGCTTGACGACTAATGGACAATTGACTACAAAACGTTCTGAGTTGATTTCGTTAGAGTTCATGGATGCTCAGAGTAATGCTAGTTTACAGTAGGCGCAGCCGCTTATTCTATTATTATGGTATTCAGCGCTTGCCCGACTTAATAAGACAGTTGCAGTCGCAGGATACGAGGTATCTTTGCCAAAACAGGATTTTTTGTTACCTGGGTGTACCACTGAACGGCAAGACATTATGCGTAGTTTAATCTAGTCCTTTTGGGAGATGCCAATGAATAAAGGATGTGAAAAGTTAAGTATTCTTTTGGAAGAACAAAATTGGAAAGAAGCTGACCAAGAGACAGCTAGGCTAGTTAATAACTTAGATGTGCGAACAATAAAGGAACTATCCATTGAGAAATTGGAATTTATTGATGGTCTTTGGCAGCAACATAGCAGCAATAAGTTTGGTTTTGAGGCTCAAAGACGAGTGTTAAACCGTGCCTTTGTAGACAGTAGAGTTACACCTGAAACTTGCCGCAACGACTATGAACCGTGCAGAGATAATCAGGATTATCAAGACTGCCTCGCTCAACGCAAAAAAAAGTTTGCAACCTATTCAGGTTGGTTTGATGCAAATCAATGGATTACGGATATCGATTACAGTCAATATGTGATTAACAAGCCGGAGGGGTATCTGCCACTGTATGGAAAGATGCCTGTAAGTTTGTTTCAAATTCACGTTCTTCCTGAAGATAAAAGACTTATTCCTCTGTTGTGGCAATTATTGCTATATTTCAGAGCTTGGCAGGTGTGATAAGTCACTAAGCTGCCTAACAAACGCCTGCACCGGGCTGACTGTTTACTCTTAGCTTGGTTTGGATGCTATCTGCCGCCAGTGATGCTTGCCATTAAACTACTGAATCCAGCCATTGACAATCGCATGATGCAGTGCTTAATAACGAGTTTGAGTTTTGAGCTTTTTAAGAATGTTATTGATGTGAAATTTGACGGTACTCTCGCTGATCATGAGACGATTGGTGATGTCGCGATCGCGCTGTCTAAAACTCTGCCAAGTAGCCATCAAACCCCTATCTAAATCGGTAGGTTCTGGATTTTGTGATAGTAGAACGATATTCTATTTTAGGGTAAGTTGAGGTAGGAAACCGCCTGCAACTCTTTGAGAAGACTTGAAGAGGTTGTGAGTGAAGGGTTTAGAGGTTAAAGTATTGTCAGTAGGGCGATCGCAGGGTGAGACAATTGAATTAAGTGAAAGACGTAGGGAAGATTTCGATAACTTTCTGAATATGCCTGCAAAACTCTCTGGGCCATACCAACCTTTTCTTCTTCGTATTCTGCATGGGTTTACTGGTCTTTTCGTAATTGCCGCGATTTTGACCGCATTCTGGACATACGATGTCTACGACGGACGATGGGGAAGAATTCCCTTGCCTGAATTAAAGGAAATAGAAGGAATTCATGGCACCTTTGGGCTATATGCTTTACTGGTATTCCCTCTATTTGCTCTATACGCTTTCCATCGTGGACACAAAAGACTTATCCAGCAGGATTTTGTGGCAAAACTTGGAAAGTTGGGTACACCTATATGGTGGTATACGCTGCATCGAGTAATTAACACGCTTGCTATATTGGCACTGACTTTTGCGGTTTTCTCCGGGAAGATGATGGATGAAAAGTGGCTACCTAAGGGAGAGCTTAATCATGGCTGGTATTATGCTCACCTCATTTCATGGGTGGTGATGGTTGTCTGCATCGCCTTGCATCTGTTAATGAGTGCCAAGGTAGGAGGAATTCCCCTTCTCTTGTCAATATTAAGCTACCAATTCCGCCCTAAAGATAGTCCCGCTTTGTGGCGCGAAAATATTTTTCAATGGTGGAATGGTTTGCAACCTACTTTAGCTAAAGAGTGGTTGAAGCTGTCCTTTCCTCTGAAAGTTTTAGAGATTATTGTGTTGATGAGCATAACGGGTGCTTGGATTGTTTCACTCTTTAAGTAGTCTGGTTAGCCTCCTGAATCCAGCCGTTTATGAGCGCTTGATGGAGTTGCTCATAACAAGTTTGAGCTTTTAAATTTGCACAGATGCTCGGATAGAGAAAGGTGTTTAAATCTATGGTTACGAGTTGAAGACTGCCAAATCTGCTTTTATTCCTGGTACTGCAAAGCTGTATCTAACACAATAAATTGTACAAAGCGTCTGCACAGCGTCTAAAAATTCTGGCTCTATACCATAGTGGGTAAAAGTTTCCATAACTCCAATTGCTCTATCTTTAATCGCTAGGGGATACCCAGCAAACCCAGGAATATTATTAACTCTATTGAGGCGTAGAGTTAGACCTAGCTTTGTATCTGAAACTACAGAATTTGGGTTTTTTGATTGCCTAAAATTAACCTCATGAACCAGCTATGGTTCATGACTCAATAAAATCTCTCCCTTTGAATATAGCAGTCCTATTGGATTTACAAACTTGTGGTAAATTTGTACTAAACTCTTGATTGCGGCCTATACCTATGAAGAATTTTTTACTGGAACAACAACAAAAAGAAGAAAGAATAGGAATATTAACAAAATTTATTCAAAGCAATCCAGAGGCGAGGGAACTCAAACGGGCAATGGCTGTAAAAATGGCGCTACAGGGTGAAGTATACTCTAAAATTACCCAACTCTTGGGTATGAATAAGTCCTGTATCACTACTTGGAAGCAAAAATTTGAAGCTCAAGGGATAAATGGTATTAAGCTAGCTTATAAAGGGGCTAAGAGTTATTTAACACCAAAGCAAAGGGGGGAAGTTATAACTTGGTTAGAGACAAAGAAATATTGGGATTTAGATGAATTAGTTACCTATTTAGATGAACATTACGGCGTAATTTATCAATCAAGACAGAGCTATTATGACCTGCTATCAGATGCAGGTATTAGCTGGAAGAAGTCCCAGAAAGTCAACCCAAGTTACGACCCAGAGCTAGTAAAAAAAAAGAAAAAAGAAATTATTGATTTCTTAGAGCAGAATCAAGCTGAAATTGAGGCAGGACGACTGATTGTGTTTTTTGTAGATGAGTGTCATTTACTTGGAGATGACGTGTGCGGATATGTTTGGGGTAAGAGGGATATCCGAATTGAGATTCCCATAAAAAATACAAAGAAAAGGCAAACTTATTTCGGAGCCTTAAACTATCATACTAAAAAATTTATTATCCGCGAGTATCCGGCAGGAAATTCAGAAAACACGGTAAAGTTTATCAAAGATTTACGAAAAGAGTATCCTGAGACAAGAATTGCTTTAATTTGGGATGGAGCTAGTTATCATAAATCAGATGAAGTTAAAGATTTCTTAGCATCAGTCAACAATAATTATGAACCTACAGAGTGGCGAATTACTTGTATTGTATTTGCCCCCAATGCACCCGAACAAAATCCTGTAGAAGATATTTGGTTACAAACCAAGAATTTTTTGAGAAAATGTTGGCATCTCTGTAAATCGTTTTCTGTCGTTAAGTGGCTATTTAAGTTCTTTACCAATAACCAAAAATTTGATTTTCCTAAGGTGCATCAGTATGCACCTTGTTCTTAACTCATTTAGGACTGCTATAGCCACAATTTCCCCTCCCTTTCCCTTTGTGGAAGGGTGAAAGTTCTTGTGGGGGTATTTATTGTCAGTTGCAAACAAAAGATACCGATCATAGTAATAACTAAAACACAATTAATTTTTATGTAACTTTTTTAACAGTTTTTCCGAGCAGCTATAGCTAAATATAAAACCACAATACTGTAATCAGCGGGGCAAAGTTATGGTCAGCACTGTAGGCGAGAAGACCGTTGTACTCGGCGCGTGTCCTCACGATTGCCCCGACACCTGTGCGATGCTCATAACAGTAGAGAATGGTCAAGCCACATCAGTAAGTGGCAACCCAGACCATCCTTTTACACGGGGTACTCTCTGTGGCAAAGTCAGCGACTACCTTGACCGAGTTTACAGCCCAGACCGAGTGCTTTACCCGATGCGGCGGGTCGGCCCCAAAGGTAGCGGTCAATTTGAGCGTATTAGTTGGGACGCTGCCCTAGACGAGATTACCAGCCGTTTCCAAGAAATTATTGCCGAGTATGGAGCCGAGGCTATCCTCCCATGCAGCTATCTGGGCCACGAAGGACTTCTCAACGGTTTGACTGTTGGTGATGCCTTCTTCAACAGGCTAGGTGCTTCCATCAGCGAACGCACCTTCTGCATTTCTGGAACCAGCACCGCTTGGTTGATGACTTATGGTGCAACGCACGGTACTGACCCAGACACCTTTTCCCACTCTAAATACATTATCCTCTGGGGTTGCAATGTACTCTCTACCAACGTGCATTTGTGGCCGTTTATCAAGGAAGCAAGACAAAACGGCGCTAAGTTAGTTGTGATTGACCCAGTTCGGACAAAGACTGCAACGCAAGCAGATTGGCATATTCCGATTCGTCCCGGTACAGATGGTGCTTTTGCACTAGGGCTGATGCACGTCATCATCAACGAAAATTTAATTGATGCAGACTATGTAGAAAATTACACCGTTGGGTTTGCAGAACTCAAGGAAAGAGTTAGCGAATTTCCACCAGAACGAGTTGCTGAAATTACGGGTATTCCTGCTGGAGACATTGTAACTCTGGCTAGGGAATACGCCACAACACAGCCATCCGTTATTCGCCTGGGTGTTGCCCTTGAGAAGCAAGCTGGAGGCGGTCAAGGGATACGGGCAATTTGCTGTCTGCCTGCTTTAGTAGGTGCGTGGCGGCACTTGGGAGGTGGAATGCTACAGGCTCCTATGTGGCCTTTCCCCATCCGCTGGGAAGTGGTGCATCGCCCTGAGTTTATCAAGGCGGGTACGCGAGTGGTTAATCAGTGGCAGATTGGTCAAACTTTAACTGGAGAAATGAATCCACCTATTAAGGCTTTGTTTGTCTACAACTGCAACCCAGTGACCCAAGCAGCTGAACAGGACAAAATCGTGGCAGGTTTGTCCCGCGAGGATTTGTTTACTGTTGTCAGCGAGCAGTTTATGACAGATACCGCTGATTATGCAGACATTTTGCTGCCTGCTACTACTCAAGTTGAGAATTTGGATTTGATGTTTTCATGGGGACACACCTATGTAACTTTAAATATGCCAGCGATCGCGCCTTTAGGAGAAGCCATCCCAAATATCGAACTTTTCCGGCGCTTGGCAACTCGTATGGGGTTTGAGGAAGAGTGCTTTAAACTTAGCGATGAACAGATGGCAATGGAGGTTTTGGACTGGTCTGCACCTGCGCTAGATGGCATTGATATGGATTTGCTGAAAACTAAAGGGTTTGCCAAGTTGAAAATCGACTTGGTTCCTCACGCCGCTGGAAACTTCCCTACCCCTTCCGGGAAATGCGAGTTCCTGTCATCTATGGCTGTGGACAGCAACTATGTGTTACCAGCATTTCGCCAAGGCTGTGAAGAATTTCAACCTGGAATGCCAGTAGACCCGTTGCCTACCTATACTCCGCAGCGGGAGTCACCGATTAGCAATCCGACGCTAAAAGAGCGTTATCCTCTAAGTTTGTTATCAGCTAAACCGCATCAGTTTATTAATTCCTGCTTCGCCAATTTGCCTAAGCACCGCAAACTACAGAGAGAACCAAGGGTAATTGTCCATCCATCCGATGCCGCGGCTCGTGGTATCGTCGAGGGGCAGTTAGTGAAAGTGTTCAACGACCGGGGAGCGTTTCAGGTTCCGGCTCATGTTAGCGACATTACGCGACCGGGTGTAGTAGTTGCGCCTCTAGGTTACTGGCGCAAGCTTTCTCACGCAGCGAATACTGTAAATGCGGCAACTTCATCTGCTTTTGCTGATTTGGGTCGAGTGGCGGCGGTGGGAGATTCTTTGGTCGAAGTTGTGAGTGTTAACTGAGTTGTTTAACTTTATGCTGTCTTAGCCTATCTGCTTAGGTAGTTCACGCAAGTGCTTCAATCACTGCCTTAGCTACACTAGCACTCGATTGGGGATTCTGACCTGTAATTAGCTTGCCATCTACAACTACATAGTCACTCCACATAGATGCCTTTTCAAACTTAGCTCCGAGTTCCTGCAACCGCGATTCGAGTAAGAAAGGCATCAATTGAGCTAACTTAACTTCCTCTTCTTCTTCGTTGGTAAAACCAGTGACTTTTCGCCCTTTTACAATCGGCGTACCATCTGATTGCGTTGCTTGCACAAATGCAGCAGGGCCATGACAAACCGCCGCTACCACCTTTTGAGCATCGAAAAACTGGCTGACCACCCGACCCACTTCAGGAATAGGTAAGTCGTACATTGTCCCATGTCCGCCAGGGAAAAAGACTGCATCGTAGTCGTCAACATTTACGCTATTCAATGGTTCCGTATACTGTAGAGCTTGCAGTGCATCACCATGAGCTTCAGCTGGCTCAGATGTAGACAAGCTACGGGGATCAATTGGTGCCATCCCGCCTAGAGGACTGGCAACTGTGACTGTATATGTGTGTTGACGAAACAATTGAAAAGGAATCGCGAACTCTTCTAACCACAATCCTGTTGGATGGTCGGCATCAATTTGGTTGTGGCTGGTCACAATTATCAGAATATTTTTCTGGTCGCTCATAAAAGCTGCTCTTGATAGGGAGAAAGTCCGGTTGCTGTCAATTCTAAAGCCTTGACCTTCTTCTGGGCGTATGCCTGAGGAGTGTTAATTAAAACCAGGTACTTTTCTCTCTGGCGCGATGTCCACCACAAGCAAGCTACTGACTGCTAGTTCTCATCTCTGCCTACAAGTGGACGGGATTTTTAATAGCTCACCCTACATACTTTAATATCAGTCTGTAACTTATATCACAAGCATAGCCTTTTTCTGTCACCATAAAGGTGCATTTATCATCACAACTATCAGCCAGTAATTATCACAACTTACTAATTGAAACGATCACACTATTTAGAGGGAGAAACGCGCGATATTAGAGAATACTAGATTTATAGCTTTTTCTGAGATTAGCCTGATGTTTTATGAGGTTTTATGAGGTTTATATTTTTCACATCAATTATTTAGCCCAATTCTTGGGAACTAATTTGCTAAAAGCTAAAAATCGATGAGTTTTTCTGGTTGCTTTCTTATGAACTAGGCATCAAAATTTTAATAAGGGTTTTCCTCTTAACCACTTGAATGAAAAGAATTACCCAATAGCCTATTTAAAAGATTGACAGCGTAAGCGTGTATTTATTTCAAAAGTTACCAATTCAGTCAGGGGAAGAGCAATGTTTAGTCTCACAAAGGCAATGATTGGTACTTGCGTTGAACGCCTCCAAGCAGGTTATCGTCAGGCTTACGGAAATCTTAAACCCGATTATGTTGACCTGATTAGTTGGGTGGCAAATATGGCGCTGGAAAACATTGCTACTAGCAACGCCTTGTATCACAACGTTGAACACACTATCCTTGTGACTTTAGTAGGACAAGAAATTTTGCAAGGGAAGCACCAAAGTGAAGGAGGTGTTTCCTGTGAGGATTGGTTGCATACAATAATTTCTTTGCTGTGTCATGACATTGGCTATGTTAAGCGTGTTTGTCGTCAAGACCAACTTAATGAGAGGTTGTATGCTAAGGGAATAAAAGGTGAGATAATTTCTTTACCACTTGGTTCCACCGATGCAAGCCTAACTCCTTATCATGTAGACCGGGGGAAATTGTTTGTTGAGGAGTGTTTTTCGGGTCATCCACTGATTGATGTGGAAGTGATTAAGCACAACATTGAGTTGACCCGTTTCCCAGTCCCCCCTGATGAGGAACATCAGGACACTGTTAACTATCCCGGTTTAGTTCGCGCTGCTGATTTAATCGGTCAGCTTTCAGACCCGCAATACTTGCAAAAAATTACAGCGCTGTTCTACGAGTTTGAAGAAACTGGTGTCAATAAAAATTTGGGCTACCATCATCCAGAGGACTTGCGTTTAGGTTTCCCAAATTTTTTCTGGAATGTTGTTTATCGTTATATACAACAAGGGGTACGCTACTTGGAGGTAACGCCCTCTGGTAGACAAATCATTACTAACCTAATGAAGAATGTGTCTGTAGTAGAGGATGAAATTGTTGGGAATACTCTCAAAGTATCAGTGGACAAGTCTTATATGAGTTTCCCCAATTTGAAGAAAGTCTCTCGTGACACAATTGGGTATGAGGCTAATCAACTAGCAACTAACCAAGGGTCGGTTGCTATTAATAAATTAGTTTCCTCAAAAAGCGTGTTTGTGAATGCTAGGTAGAAGTTACGCTTTACTTTAGTAAGGGCTGTTGTTGAATTGGAGAATGATAGGATTGAATAATCCCTTACTATTTACTCAAGGCAGTTTTTTAACTGCTGTTGAATTTGGGCTATGTTCAAGTTACGCCCAATAAATACCAGCTGATTGCTTTTATGAGAAGACCACTTATCAGTTTTCAACTCAATTCGTTTGCCGCACAGTTGAAAGATGTGACGTAAACTGCTTTCCTTAAACCAGAGTAACCCTTTGGCGCGAAAGACATCATCGGGCAATTGGTCAGTTAAAAGGTATTGAAATTTCTCTAAGAGGAAAGGGCGATCGCTTTGAAAAGAAAATGACATGAAACCATCATTTTCTAAGTGGTGGGAATGATCGTGATGATGATCGTGGTGATGATGATGGTGGCTGGATTCCTCTTTAGCTGCATAAGATTCCGCTTGGGAAAATCCCACATCTAAAATTAGTGGTAGAGGAACTTGTCCGTAGGAGGTTCGCAAAACTCTCGCGCCAACTTTCACTGTGCGAATGTATTCTTCTAATTCCTTGACTTTCTCTTCTGGAACCAAATCGGTTTTGTTTAGCAGAATGATGTCACCATAAGAAACTTGATTGAGGGCGGCATCGCTTTCAAAATGCTCTGGTGTAAATGTTGCAACATCCACCAAAGTTAAGATAGAATCAATCCTGGTTAAATCCCGCAAATCTGTACTAATAAAGGTTAGGGCAATTGGTAATGGATCGGCGACTCCGGTTGTTTCAACAATTAAGTAGTCGATGCGATCGCTTCTTTCCATCACCTTGTGAACTGCATCGAGTAATCCATCGTTAATCGTGCAGCAAATACAGCCATTAGTTAATTCCATCATGGTTTCATCAACCGAAATCAACAACTGGCTGTCAATATTAATATTGCCAAACTCATTCACTAAAACTGCCACCTTCAAGTCTTGGCGATTTTGTAAAATATGGTTTAGTAGGGTTGTCTTTCCACTACCCAAGAAGCCTGTAATAATCGTTACAGGCATTCCCCGTTTAGGAATATCTAATATTGCGTCTGGTGTTGTTGCTGTGATATTTGTCATTGCTCTTGTTTTGTTAATTGAGCTGATCGGAAATTTGTAATTGATATTCCCAAGCCTTTTTCTGCATAGTTTGGAAAATGTTGTAAAAACCATTGGCGCGAGAAGGTGTCAGCTGGAAATTCTTTTAGCCGCTTGGCGTACCAAATTAGTTGCTCATAGCGTCACTTGGGATCGGCTTGACGTTGAAAGCGTTCTATAATTCGTGCTAGGGAATTTGGTAACGAGGAAGCGGTGGACGACATAATAGAGGCTTCAGATAATGGTTCTTATCTTACTTAAAAACTAGCCTGGGTAGCGTGGGGTAAAGGCGGAATTCGAGCAAGAATGCCTTTTTTTAGTGCTTCTGGTCGTTCTTGTCGTGGGATGATACCTGTGGCACTGGTAAAGTATTTTTCGCTGAATTTGAGGATTTCTGCTGCACTCTCTAAAGGTGGTAAATCGCCAAACATGAGGGTAGCTTTATTAGGAGCAGAAAAGGCAATAGTACACGAGCGATCGCATCCACTTAGACACTCAACTTCTTGAATTGCAAACTCTGATTGTAACGACCAATTTTCATACAAATTCGATAGCTGAGTCAGCAAATGATCGCCCCCAGTCTGGTTCATGTATTTTCGTTCGGTTGACGAAAATGAACAGGATTTGCAAACAAATAAAACGTGTTCAGTCATGGGAATAATATTGTTGGAGAAACTAAACTGGGTGGAATATAGTGTTTCTCAGTTGCGTGAAGTACATCAGAATAACCTAACCCCCAACCCCTTCCCTACAAGGGAAGGGGAGTAAGAATTAAAGCCTATCTTCTACAAGGAGAGAGGTCACAGTGTACCTCATCCAACCGAGAACCGCTATATATGGCGGTTTTGACGTTATCGCCACTTTGGTAAGGACATGGCAATGCCGTGTCCCTACAGGTTTATCGCACCCAGCCCTCGAATTACTATAGACGATGCAGGAACGCGATCGCATATTTGCTGATAATGATTATCATTATATCATCAACTGATTCCAGGCAGGGTATTTTACAGTTTCGAGTGCAATAGAGTGCTACATTGCCTCTAGCCGTTGACGCAGCTTACTACTGAGGGCATCAATTGCGGTGACGACTACTAACAGCACCAACATCATCGTTGTTGCCTTGTTGTATTCAAAACCACGGATGTAGTTAACCAGCTCAAAACCAATGCCACCCGCACCAACGACACCCAACACCGAGGCGGCGCGAATATTATACTCAAACATATACAAGGTATAGCCTAATCCCAAAGGCATCACTTGCGGCAAAATTCCATATTGGGCAATTTGCAGCCAAGAAGCACCAGCAACTTGCAAAGATTCGATAGAGCGTTGATCGACAGCTTCAATGGCTTCTTGATAAAATTTACCGAGATAGCCCACAGTGTAGATGCCTAATGCTAAAGTTCCGGCTGGTGCTCCTAGCCCGGTTGCGGCTACAAAAAGTAGCCCCAGAACAATTGAGGGAATAGAACGCACAGCATTTTGCAGAAAATTAGCCCAGAATCGTAACCAACTAGGTGCCAAATTTCGGGCGGAGAAAATCGCAACTGGCAAGGAAATAATTGCGCCGATAGTGGTTCCCCACAACGACATTTGAATTGTCTCAATTAGCCTCTCAATCGCCACATCTAAAACGTCAAAATTGGGAGGCCATAAACGGGTTACAAAATCAGTTACGTAAGGCCAGCTATCCTTAAGGAGTGCTAAATCTACTTTTAGCCCTTGCAACGCCCAAGCATATACCAAAACAATAATAATCAGTATAATTAGGCGATTAACCCAGGTGTAGCGTCTCCAGAAACTCGCAAAGTTTTTCATAAATTTGTTTTTTTAAACGCTCTAGGTAGCAAAGGAAAGTGCAAAGGTACGCAAATACCTGTGCGTACCTTTGCGTTTAATTTCTTTATCTTGAAAATTGGAATGGTAAATTTTCGCAGTCGCCATCGTGGACTATACGACCTGTATCAAGGATGATAGCTCGTTGGGCGTAGGCGGCGGCGATGCTCAAATCGTGCAGAACTACTACAATCGTCATCTGGCGATCGCGATGTAACTCGGCGAAGGTTTGCATCACTTGTTGGCAACCCATGATATCCAACCCGGCAATAGGTTCGTCTGCTAAGAGGATTTGTGGGGATTGGATAAGGGCGCGGGCGATCGCTACCCGTTGTTGCTGTCCGCCGCTGAGTTGACCAGTTTTTTGATAAGCCTGATCCTGCAACCCCAACTGGCTCAGAAGTTCTAAAGCTTGGCGGCGATCGCGTGGCTTAAATCCCCACAAGCTTTGCCAAGTTGACAACGTTCCCAAACGTCCCACAAGCACGTTTTCCAGGGCGGTGAGTTGCCGAATCAGCCCTCCGCCTTGAAAAATCATGCCTACGTCTCGCCGAATTCTAGGCAAGGTGCGGGGAGTCACCGCTACACCGTTGATGCGAATTTCTCCCCGTTGCACTGGAACTAACCCAACTAGCGATCGCAACAATGTGGACTTTCCCGCCCCATTGAGTCCTAGCAAAGCGACAAATTCACCCTGCCCAATCTTGCAATTAATCCGGTTTAGAATCGGACGATTCAAAGATGCTGCATAGGGCGTTTCTAAGTCTTGGCATTCAATGGTCATTGCAGGATTGCTAATTGCTAATTGCTAGTTGCTAGTTGCTAATTGCTATTAACTATTAGCAATTAACAAATTTCTATGGTTCAATTCCAGCACGACTTAGAGCTTCGCGCATTGGTTGTAAATGCTGATTGCCGTTAACTCTAACTAATTCAGTTGAGTTATACAGGTTTTTTAGCAGTTGATTATTCGCTGGCTGATTCAACTTCAGCATGGCGTTGATGATTCTTTCCCGCATCGGGTTTGGTACGTCATCATCAATGGCGACACCGTGAGCAGGTACGCCAGAAATTCCATGAAGAACCCGCAGTTTTTTTGCTTCTTCTGCGGTGATATATGGGGGGAAAAGGGCGTATTCTGAGACTGCGGCTACATCTGCCTGACCTCTGAGAACAGCTTGCAAGGCTCCGCTGTAGTTGTTACCGTATGAGATTTGTCCGAAGAAACCGTTTAAGCGATCGCGATTCGGCACCAATCCCTGTTTTACCATCTCACCGACTGGGAAAATAAACCCAGATCCAGAGGTGGGGGAAGTGAAAGCCATTTTTTTGCCCCGCAGTTGTTCCAGCGTCTGCTTAGCTGTTGCTTGGCTTTTCAGCGTGCTATTAGTCGGTACTACAAAAACAGATCTATAAGTGTGTCTTCCAGAATAATTTGGACGCACCTCGGCTAGGTACAATCTGGCATTTGCCAACTGCTGAGCTTTCAACGCGGGACGACTGCTCAAAAAAGCAACATCAGCTTTGTTAGCTCTCAAGGCTTCCACAGCAGATGTATCATCAGCAACAAATGCGTCAACTGGCATTCCCAGCTCTCTTGACAAAAACTGTGCTACAGCATTTGCCTTGTTTTGTAAATCTGCGGTATCTCCTCGGCCAGGGAAAGCAATTGTCAAACGCCTAACACGACCCTGAGCAATGGGACTTTGCACTTGGTTGTTGGCGGAGTTGTCTGCCAACGCCTGTGGCACTTTTTCAACCGTGTTGATAGCCAAACCTGCCAGTGCTAATACCGCTACAGCACCTGCACCAAGTAAAATGTTCTTCTTCACGATTATTTTTAACGCTCCGTTGCAAAAATAAAGACTATGCCACTGTTTATAGAGAAATAGTGGCAACAAGCACTTAGTAAAGTCTTAAACGTTTGACAACAAAAGTCAATAACTTTTAAGAAAAAAAGTCAATAAGATTAAATATATTATTACGGTGCGATCGCCCGTAGGCTAAAGCCTCGATGCTCCACAAACGAAGTCCGCGCAACGCAAGACTTAATAAAAGCCTGGGTCAGGAGGCTTTGTTTGTGTAGCGCCACCCTTTAGGGTGAGCGCACCATTCAAATCACGGCAATACAGTCAATTTCTACCAGCACATCTTTGGGGAGACGGGCTACTTCTACGCAAGCACGGGCGGGAGCTGTTTCGGCATCAAAATATTTACCATAAACCGCATTCATCGCGGCAAAATCATTCATATCTTTGAGAAAAACGGTGGTTTTTACCACATTTTGCCAGTTAGCACCACCAGCAGTGAGAATAGCTTCAAGATGAGCCATTACCTGTTCTGTTTGTTTAGCTACATCGTCGGTGTAGACAATATCGCCTATTCTGGGGTCGATGGCAATTTGACCAGCGACGAAGATCATTTGACCAGAAGCAGCGATCGCTTGATTATATGGCCCGACTGGTGCTGGTGCGTTTTCTGTACGAATTACTTTGCGAATCATTGCTATTTGTGTTGATAACGATGTTTCCTGTTTGCGGGGTTGTGAATTGGAGGATTCCAGTTTGTAGCGTTCTCCATCGGGCATTATCGCACCACTAAAGTCCACATTCTGGATGTTCGCTCCGTAAATGTTGGCATCAGTTAAGATTGCCTTCTTTAAGTTGGCTCCATCCAGGTTAGTCTTTATCAAATTTGCTTTTTGGAGTGTTGCTCTCTCTAGATTTGCTCCTCGCAAACAGGTTTCTCTAAGGTTTGCCTCTCCCAGGGATACTCCAGCCAAATCCACATCAGCGAGATTCAAGCCTGACAAATCGCGTTTATCCAGACTTACTCCCCGGAGTTTAGCTCCCTGGAGATTTGCATTTTGCAAGTTTACATTAGCTAGGTTTGCCTGAGTTAAGTTTGCTCCAGCCAAATCTGCCCCTGTAAGATTTGCGTTATTTAAGTCAGCACCACTCAAGTCAGCACCCCTGAGGTCTGCCCAACTTAGATTAAGTGAATTTCCCTGCACACCTTTCAAGTTTGCACCTATCAGGGATGCCCTACTCAGGTTTGCTTCCCACAGACTAGCCTTGGTTAGAGTTGTTTCACTCAAGTCAGCTCCAGTCAAATTTGCTCGATATAGGTCTATCTCACTCAGGTCTGCTTCTTTGAGATTTACCCCACTCAGTTGTGCAGAATGAAATCTCCGTTCTCCTGCTGCGTATCTTTCTAGAAGTT
The DNA here is from genome assembly GCF_014695815.1 of Trichocoleus sp. FACHB-6. Lineage (NCBI taxonomy): Bacteria > Bacillati > Cyanobacteriota > Cyanophyceae > Leptolyngbyales > Trichocoleusaceae > Trichocoleus > Trichocoleus sp. FACHB-6. The sequence goes on along the minus strand of NZ_JACJOY010000062.1, from coordinate 4,750 downwards.
CTTCAGCGTCCATTGTTGATTTAGCAATTATCGCGCCCTTGCATCAGTTTACCGCTTTGTTTCAGTACCGCCTTGGAGTTTGTTCCGAATCTAATAGCCAAAATAAGCCCTGGCGATTAGAAATCGCGGCTTCACATAAGTCCGCCTGCGCGGACTTAAGACAAATCAAAGGTTTTGAAACCCGCGCAGGCGGGTTAAGTCTGTGTAGACGCGGTTTCAACCGCCCAGTTAATGGCAGGGTGAATTTATTTCGCCAACACACCATTGAGGAAAATATCAGCCAAACCTTCAGCCATTTCCTGCATTGCTTTAGGAGAAGAACTACCTCCCATTAGCGTATCTTGGCTAAAACCTGCAATTGTGAACATTCCTAAGAAAACTTGGGCGACAATTCGGGGATTTGTGCGACGATAAATCCCTTTATCCATTGCTGTTTGAAAAAAAGCTTCAGCAACGTCTGTCATTTTGACAATAACTTCAACTTGGATGCGATCGCGTAACTCTGGATGAAACTGCGCCTCCGTAAAACAAACCCGCAGCATATCTGCATTTTCATGCAAATTCATCATCCGGCGGTGCATCACTTGAGCCACAGCTTTATAGCTGCCCATTTCGCTCAATTCTGTCAACAAATCGGTGAGAATTTCCACCCAGCCTTGGGTCGCCACTTCAATCAAAATGGCTTTTTTAGTCGGAAAATGACGAAACAGCGTACCTTCGGCAATCCCAGCGGCGGCGGCGAGATCGCGAGTCGTTGTCCCCTCATATCCCTGACGGGCAAACAACCGCTGGGCTGCGCTCAAAATCTTGGTGTGCGTATCGTCCTCTGTACGAGCGACTTGCTTGGTCGCACCTACGGATTTCCGGTTAAAAATTCCCATATTGAGAAGAATTAGATTAATGGATTGCCACTTACACGTTAATGCTATTGTGCAATGCACAGTTGCGCGATCGCTCAAAGCTTCACACATTGTTAACAGCACGCAATCCACGTTAAAGTCAATATCTTGGAATTAGCGCTGCTTGATTTTTGTACCGTATGAGCCAGTTTTGTCGATTCCTGTTTATCCCAATCCCAAAAACCGAGCAACTATTACGGGAGGCTATGAAACCAGTCCCCAAATGGTCAATAAAACGCCACTGTTCGGCTCTTTTGGCATTTTTGCTAGTTTTTCTCCTCTCGTGGGGAATGCTCCCAGAGGCGGCTGTGGCTCGTACCCAGACACCTCCCAATACTTCAAGGGATACCTCTCCCCCAGCCCCTCTCCTGCAAGGAGAGGGGAGTAATTCTCCCCCCTTCCCTCGCAGGGAAGGGGGGCTAGGGGGGTTAGGTCAGCTTTATCCGAGAAGTACCCAGACACCTCCATCTACTGCTCAATCTATCCAGCCCTACCTAGATCGCGTCATCGAGAAGGTGACTGAATTTAAGCTGGATAATGGTCTGAAGTTTATTGTGCTGGAACGGCACGAAGCGCCTGTAGTTTCGTTTTTCACCTACGCTGATGTCGGCGGTGCTAACGAACCCGATGGTCAAACGGGTGTGGCTCACTTTCTAGAGCATTTGGCTTTTAAGGGAACTACGCGCATCGGAACGCGAAATTACCAGCAAGAAAAGCCGCTTTTAGACCGCTTGGATGAGTTAGCTAAACAAATTCGGGCTGCCAAAGCTGCTAAAAAAGAGGCAGAGGTAGCATCTTTGGAAGCTGAGTTTGCCAAAGTTGAGGCTGAAGCTACTAAATTTGCCAAGCAAAATGAGCTGGGTCAAATTGTAGAGCAAGCTGGAGGCGTAGGATTGAATGCCGCAACCTCAACAGATGCCACAATGTACTTCTTCAGCTTTCCTGCTAACAAGCTGGAACTGTGGATGTCACTGGAGTCAGAGCGGTTTTTAGATCCAGTTTTTCGGGAGTTTTATAAAGAGCAGCAGGTAATTCTAGAGGAACGACGGCTGCGGACTGATAATTCTCCTATTGGTCAAATGATTGAAGCTTTTATTGACAAAGCTTTCAAAGTGCATCCTTATCGTCGTCCGGTGATTGGCTACAACGAAGATATCCGCAATCTCACCCGCGAGGATGTGCAGAAGTTTTTTGATACTTACTACGTTCCCAATAATTTGACAATCGGGATTGTGGGAGATGTTGACCCAGCGGAAGTTAAACGGCTGGCTCAGATTTACTTTGGTCGCTACAAGGCTGCGCCTGCACCGCCGAAGTTAACAGCGGTGGAACCGAAGCAAACCCAACCCCAGGAAGTGACTTTGCGGCTACCATCTCAGCCTTGGTATCTGGAAGGTTATCATCGTCCAGCAATGAGTCATCCTGATAATGCGATTTATGAAATTATCGGTCGTTTGCTGAGCGATGGGCGTACATCTCGCCTGTATAAGTCTTTGGTACAAGAGCAGCAAGTGGCTCTGGCGGCTCAGGGTTTCAGTGGCTTTCCGGGGGATAAGTACCCGAATTTGATGCTGTTCTACGCGCTTACAGCTCCCGGTCATACGGTTGACGAGGTGCAGCAGTCTTTGAGTAAGGAGATTGAGCGGCTTAAATCGGAACCTGTTTCAGCTAAAGAGTTGGAGAGGGTGAAGACTCAGGCTAGAGCTGAGTTGTTGCGATCGCTCGATTCTAATATGGGCATGGCTACTTCTCTGGTGGAGTATGAGGTGAAGACTGGTTCTTGGCGAAATCTGTTTAAGCAGCTAGATGCGATCGCTTCTGTGACACCTGGAGATATTCAACGGGTGGCGCGGGAAACTTTCCAGTCGGAAAATCGCACTGTTGGGCGCATTTTGCCTAAAGAGGGATGAAGATTAATGAACCGCGTTAGCGCCTTAGCCATGCGCGTTAGCGCTTTAGACGCAAAGAGCGCGAAGAAGGGAGAGAAGGTAATATGCAGTGGTTTGGGCATTTGAGGGGTAAGGATGGAAGAAGGAAACATTATTTCGTGTTTCTTTTTTCTTTCGCTTTTTTACTTTTTTCTTTTTTGTTGCCAGCTGTGGCGGACACGGCGCGGCATTACACTGAGTTGAAGTTTTCGCCTGTGCCGGAAGTTAAGGTGCCGGAATATACGCGGTATCAGATGGACAATGGGATGATTGTTTATTTGATGCAGGATCGGGAGCTTCCTTTGGTTAGCGGTACGGCGTTGATTCGCACGGGCGATCGCTTGGAACCTGGTGAGAAGATCGGTTTGGCTGGTTTGGTCGGGGAAGTATTGCGAACTGGGGGAACTGCGAAGCACTCTGGTAATGAGTTAAATGAGCTGTTAGAACAAAGAGCAGCTTCTGTGGAAACTAGCATTAATACTACTGTTGGTTCTGCTAACTTTAGTTCGCTCAGTGAAGATTTGAATGAGGTGTTTAGTCTATTCGCTGAGGTGATTAAAGAGCCAGTTTTTGCCCAAGAAAAGCTGGCTTTAGCTAAGACTCAGCAGCGTGGTGAAATTGCCCGTCGCAATGACGATCCTGGTGATATTGCTTCTCGCGAATTTCAGAAGTTAATCTACGGCGATAGTAGTCCTTATGCTCGAACTGTTGAGTATCAGACTCTGGATAATATCACCCGCGAGGATTTGGTAAGTTTCTACCAGAAATATTTCTTACCCAGTAATGTGATTCTGGGTATTGTGGGGGATTTTGATAAGTCTGCGATGCGCCAGTTGATTGAGGAAAAGTTTGGCAACTGGAAGCCGTCGGGAGTTAAACAGGAAGCACCAATACCAAGTGCATCTCAAGCGAAGAAGGGCGGGATTTTTATGGTGAATCAGCCGCAGCTGACCCAGAGTAATGTTCTCATGGGTCATCTGGGCGGTCAGCTGAATAGTCCTGATTTTGCGGCGCTGGAAGTTCTCAATGGGGTATTAAATGGTTTTGGGGGACGGCTGTTTAACGAAGTGCGATCGCGTCAAGGTTTAGCATACTCGGTCTACGGTTATTGGAGTCCCCAATTTGACTATCCTGGTACGTTTCTGGCTGGTGGACAAACTCGATCTGATGCTACTGTGCCTTTTATTAAGGGCGTTCTAGCTGAAATTGAACGCATCCGCACGTCTGCAATTACTCCAGCCGAACTTGCTTATGCCAAAGAATCAGAACTCAATTCTTTTGTCTTCAAGTTCCAAGATCCCAGCCAAACTTTATCGCGGTTGATGCGATACGAATATTACGGCTACCCGCCAGATTTTATCTTCCGCTATCGGAAAGCTTTGGAAGCAACAACGATTGAGGATGTGCAGCAAGTTGCTCAAAAATACCTCCAGCCAGAGAACATTGTTACTCTGGTAGTTGGAAATGCTGCCGAAATTAATCCGCCTCTGACAAGTCTTACACCAAATGTCACGTCGGTAGATATTTCGATTCCAACGCCAAAGAGCAGTAACCGTTGAGTTAAAAAGCATAAATGCAGAATCCAGAAGAAATATTTTGGCTTCTGAATTCTGCATTCTAAAACTACTCGCAATACTTTTGAGTTAACCTTTAAAAATATAGCGCCTACTTCATGAGTAGACGCTAAAACATAGGAACTTTTAACTCAGCCCGATCGCTTTTTTACAAGCGACAACAATATGCAATCGGCAATTGATGCACTAAATTATTGGGTAGTCCTGCATAGTAATGATAATCAAGCTTTTTGCTCTATAGATAAACTGGCGTTATACTCATGAATAAAATACCAGATAGCTCCTATATGATTGGAGAGTTTTTTAGAGAACGAAAGAGTTTTTCTTACTAAACGCGATATTCTTTGTC
>NZ_JACJOY010000061.1:0-20897 GCF_014695815.1 Trichocoleus sp. FACHB-6 | reverse complement strand
AATTACTGGGGTAAGCTTTACTCATAACGCTCTCTCAGTGCTGTGTACTACATATTCGCAGCTTACACTGAGTGAGCTTTTTTGCTATCTAACCGACTTTTAAAACATCCTCTTAATCCACATTCCTTAGTCAATAAGAATAACCTAACTAAAGGAAGTCAACTACACAAATAGGGTCAAGCTAACCTAAAAATAGACTACTTTCGCTAGTAGGGAAAAAAAATGCAAGACTCAGCATATACTCTCTTCATTATCTTTGGTTGTATTTGGATACTAATGGGAGCCGCAGCAGTGGTCGCAGTCCTCAAATCCGATAATCAAGAACTTCAATTTGGCAAATGGGGACTGATAGTGACTCTCCCGATCGTTATCCCATTTACCCTGGCTCTGCTCTATCAAGTAGCAAGACCATTTATTCTGAAATACCTTTTTTGAAAATTTGGGCTAAATTATAACATCAATTTATTGTTAACTGGAAAAGTTGCGAGGGAATGAATAAGCGCTCGCATCCGTTCATCCTCCGAGGTGTGATCGCATCTAGCAGTTACAGCAGCAGATTGAGGCGTGGGAAACCTTACTAGAGAAGTTAGGAGGGAATGAATGAGCGATCGCACTCTTCAGGCAAAAGGTGATTGCTGCCAGCAATGGTTGCTTTGGTTATGTAGGGCGTGTTATGTAGAGTCGCCTTATGAAGGGATACCTTTCCTATTTGGATTTGTAAACCACTTTTTAATTTCCCCGCAAAAAAGCCATACATCATCATCCGATGGTTTCAAATAATCTTGTGACTCTGGGTCTTCGCCCATTTTCTCAAAGATGTCAATTAGCCAACTTGGCCCATGTCCAGTTGCACCAACAGAAGAAAGCCATGATTCCAATTCGCCCTTGCGTACAACAAACAGACCGTACTCAGCAAGTTTATCAAACAAGTTATTTGCTGCTTCTTTATCACTACCTGAAAGGATATCTACCCCACCGTTACGTTTCATCTCCTTCCCCGTTTCATCAATTTTTTGTTTGACAGCATTTCGCAATCCACCAAGTGATTGATGCTCAAGCTCTGGGACAAAGCCACCTTTGAGAAAGTTTGTCCAATCTCGACCACCATCTTTCAAAATGTCTACATCAACAATTCCAACTGCCGGAATTCCGAGTTCCCTCAATGGTTTAATGATGATTTGAACAGTTTGTTTATTTTGTGCATTGAGAAATAAGCAGTTAGGAATTCCTAATTCTGGCTTGTGACGAAGCAATCGTTCATTAATTTCTTGGTAAAAAGCACGATCTGCATCAGATTCTGTCACAATTACAAATTCGTAAAATAATCCTCCCAGCACACCTGTTGATCGTAATAAAGGATTTCGCATTAAGCGAAGTATATCCGTATTAGACAAAACCCTGGCTGTAGCGACTTCACTACGATACGTCAGTCTAACAATATTGACTGGTGCACCTGACTGTATACATCCCATTACAAAGTTAGGACTGTGAGTTGATACAAAAAGTCTTTTTTCTGAACCTAAGCTGGAAAAAGCAATCTCTTTTCCTAGTTTGAAGGACAAGGAAGGATGTAAAAATGCTTCAGGCTCATCAATTAGAATAATGGCTGGATCACCAGCAACAATTTCTGTAATAATCCCAGTAAAAGCTTTAACTCCATCACTAGCTTGCTCAACTGGAAATGCTTGCGCATGGAATTTTACTGCTTCATCATGAATTCCGCGTTCCTCCATATCTGTGGCAGGTGGACACGAGGCAAGACGAAGCCTAAGCTGTCCAAGGTAAGTTGGATCTATTACAAAATATGTACCAAAAGCATCGTGAATAACTCGTCTAACTTCTTTTCTCTTAGCATCATCGCGGAATAATACTTGGAAGCTAGTTTGAGGTTGTTGTTGAAGATCACCAGCACTTTGCTGTCCTATCAAATTGATTCGACTTCTACCATCTAAAATGAGAGTATTAGATGCAAGATACCACTGACAAAATTGTTGGGGTTGGCTGTTCGTATTCTGGAATGCGTTTAGAAGATGTTGTTTGTGGACTTGATTTCGTGTTCCCCTTTTTCCAACAATTATGTGTTCTGGCAAAAGTCCTTCATTCAAATGTGGCTGAAGAGTAACTTTTGTAATTTTCTCTTCAGCTATCTCAGTTGAAAATGTATCAAATTCAATGCTGTCTAGTATTACGTCTGTTGTATTCCGTTGTCCTGTAGAGCAATAGTAATTAATTTCAGATAGAGCTTTACTTTTTCCAGAGTTGTTGGGGCCTACAAATACAGTTACGGGTGTTGTAACTATTTTTTCTGAAGCTGAACCAAAACCTCTGCCAAACTTTAATTTGATAGTTTTTATCATGAAATGCGATCGCTCCTGCTTCTCTCCCATCCCTAAAGGTTATAACTTACTTCATTCTGGGCTAACCACTGCTTACGATCGCACCAATCACTCACAACCCGCTCCACCCTATACCAAAACACATTAGTAGCATCGCCAGTCGCCGATGAAAATATAAATCCCCTTTGTGTCTGCATGACCCCCAACGATAGCCTAATTCGCGTACCTGCACCGAGTGGGGAGAAGCCCCAATGCTCTTGTCAAGAGCAGCAACCTGTGTATATAAATGGGGCGCAGGTGATCGCTTTCTCTATCTCAAATATCAGTTGTAGCGATCGCTCTTTCGCGTCCAACTCAGCATAAAATGATCAGACAAAGCCATATTATAAATTCTGGGCTTTTCTGTTGCAGTCGTTGGATCGTTGTTGCTGCCATCTCAAAAGTCAACTTTATAAACAGCCAATAAGCGATCGCTACCAAAGCTGTTAAATCTAAACGAGATTAATGGACACAACTGGACTCGAACCAGTGACCCCCACGATGTCAACGTGGTGCTCTAACCAACTGAGCTATGCGTCCGTCCGACGATTTATCAATATAGCATGGCTCTTAGGTAATGTGCAAGGGGAATGGGAAAAGTTAGGAGTGAGGAGTTGTTAATTCAAAACTCAAAACTCATAACTCCTGCCTCCTAAGTTTTTAATTAGCAACAAAACCGCTGAAAGTGAATCGCAACAGTTACTAGGTCTGTTAAAATCTTATGGTCGTTCAGCTAGAAATCGTCTTTGAGCCAATCTATAGACCTACCCAAGGTCGATGCCTTAGCGCAAGAACTTGCGACAATCCAACAAACGGGTGCCAAGCGGATTGCTTTGTTGGGGTCGCGTCATGTTCCCATCACTCACCAGCATCTGATTGAGATGATGAGTTATGCCCTGGTTTTATCCGGCAATCGTCTACTCACTTCCGGTGCTACGGGAACTAATTTAGCCGCCATACGCGGTGCCATGCGTGCCGATGCTAGCCTGCTGACGGTGATTTTGCCCCAAAGTTTGGAACGTCAGCCACGGGAATCGCGGGAACAGTTAGAACAGGTGATGCACTTGGTAGAAAGTCCCGAAAATGACAATCTATCCCTCGCTGAAGCTAGCGCCCTGTGCAATCAAGAGATTGTTTCCCGGTGTCAGCAACTCATCTGTTTTGCGTTTCACGACAGCCACACCCTGCTAAAAACTTGTCAGGATGCGGAAGATCAACGCAAATTGGTGACTTTGTTCTACTTTGATTAAGAGGACGGGTCGCTCTCGTCTCGACAACCAAATGATAAATTTCCCTGTATCAACTGTTTTGTTGGACTGCATTGCCGCAGCCGCAGTCCTGATTTATCTACCATTTTTGGTGGTAGGCTACGCCCGTACTAGCGTGGGGTATGACACGGCGGCACCCCGCGCCATGTTTGACAAGCTGCCTCCCTATGGACAAAGAGCTACCTGGGCGCACCAGAACTCGTTTGAAGCGTTTATGATATTCGCGGCAGCTTCCCTAATGGCTTATGTGGCGGGGGTGAATTCGTCGCTGGCAGCATGGGCAGCGATCGCTTTCGTTGTGGCGAGGTTGTTATACTCTGTTTTTTATATACTGAATGTTCCGCTAGCGCGAAGTCTCATGTTCGCCATCGGCTCCCTATCCAGTGGTACCCTCATTGTATTAAGCCTGCTGCAAGCCAATAGCAATTAACAATTAGCAAACAACTTTTTTTATGGCTGCAACATACTCTTTTGATATTGTCAGCGATTTCGATCGGCAAGAATTAGTTAATGCCGTAGACCAAACCGAACGGGAAATCAAAAGTCGCTTTGACCTTAAAGACACTCAAACAACCATAGAGTTAGGCGAAGAGGCAATTACAGTTAATACCGACAGCGAATTTACTCTGGATGCCGTTCACACAATTTTGCAAACCAAAGCAGCAAAGCGTAATCTGAGCTTGAAAATATTTGATTACGGCAAAGTTGAATCAGCCAGTGGTAATCGCGTTCGCCAGGAAATTAAGCTGCGTAAGGGCATCAGCCAGGAAATAGCCAAACAAATTACCAAATTGATTCGAGACGAATTTAAAAAAATTCAAGGCTCCATTCAAGGCGATTCCGTGCGGGTTTCGGCGAAATCCAAAGATGAACTGCAACAGATAATTCAACGTTTGAAGCAGGAAGATTTGCCAGTTGCCCTACAATTTACCAACTATCGTTAGTACAATGCCCACGATACAAAATTTCATGTAGATGTCGAATGGGCAGGAACCGAAAATTGACCGACAAAGAGAACACCAAGCCAACGAGCGTACCTTCCTGGCTTGGTTGCGAACTTCTATTGCGCTGATTGGATTTGGATTTGCGATCGCTCGTTTTGGTTTATTTCTGCACGAGTTACAATCAGCTGTTACAGGTCAAGGTGCCATCTCCGAACCCTTCATCAGCTCCCAAAGCTTGGGTGTAGGGTTAGTAATTGCTGGCATTCTAATTATCCCATTATCAGCGTGGCGCTACAACCAGGTTTTTTGGCAAATTGAGCGGGGTAACTTTCAGCCTAACCGCCTGATTGTCTGGATAACGGCGGGAATTGTGATGATTGTAGGAGTCTTGAGCATTCCCTTCGTTCTGTGGCGACAACCATCCACTCCTAGTACCCCATCTTCCCGCCGCAGCGAACAACTTGAGAGAAGGATTTTAAACGCAAAGGTACGCAGAGGCTAAGTTTGTTTGCGTTCCTCTGCGATATCCTTTGCCTTACGAGAGCGTTTAAAAAGCAATCATGTCTATAGACTCGACATTACCTCACGCGCAGCTGCCAAAGTGCGGTCAATATCTTCCTCAGTGTGTGCTAAGGAAGTAAACCCAGCCTCAAACTGAGAAGGTGCTAGATAAATGCCACGTTCTAGCATCCCACGATGGAAACGGCTAAACTTGCTCGAATCAGACTTTTTAGCATCTTCGTAGTTGTGGACTGGCCCAGAAGTGAAGAACAAGCCAAACATCCCGCTAATTTGACCGCCACAAGCAGCATGACCAGTTTCCTGGGCAATTTGCAGCAATCCATCGCTGAGCTTTTTGGTAATCCGGTCTAGATTCTCGTAGTTACCCGGTTTTTGCAGCAACTCCAGCGTCTTGATACCAGCAGTCATTGCCAGAGGATTCCCGGAAAGGGTTCCAGCTTGATACACGGGCCCTGCGGGAGCAATCATCGACATAATATCGCGCCGTCCGCCATAGGCTCCCACTGGCAAGCCACCACCGATAATTTTACCCAGCGTTGTCAAGTCGGGAGTGATGCCAAATTTTTCCTGTGCGCCACCGTAAGCAATTCGGAATCCGGTCATCACTTCGTCAAATACAAGTAATGCGCCATTTTCAGAAGTCAGCATTCGCAAGCCTTCCAAGAAACCAGCGTCAGGCGTAATAAAGCCAGCGTTTCCGACCACAGGCTCTAGAATCACGCCTGCAATCTCGTTGGGGTTTTCGGCAAATAAAGTTTTGACGGCTTCTAAATCATTGTAGGGGGCGGTGAGAGTGTTGCTGGTTGCTGCCTTGGGAACGCCAGGAGAGTCGGGTAAGCCAAGGGTAGCAACACCGGAACCCGCTTTTACCAGGAACATATCGGCGTGACCGTGGTAGCAGCCTTCAAATTTAATTACCTTGTCCCGTCCAGTGAAAGCCCGCATCAGGCGCAGAACTGCCATACAAGCTTCTGTCCCAGAGTTGACAAATCGCACCATTTCAATACTGGGTACGGCATCAATTACCATCTCTGCCAGCACGTTTTCCAGCGCTGAGGGCGCACCAAAGCTAGTGCCTTTTTCCAGCGCTTCGTGAAGGGCGCTGATAACTTCTGGATGGGCGTGTCCGCAAATCGCTGGCCCCCAGGTGCCAACGTAGTCGATGTACTGGTTACCATCGACATCCCAAATATATGCTCCTTTTACGCGGTCAAAGACGATGGGTTGTCCTCCCACCGATTTAAACGCCCTTACAGGTGAACTAACGCCTCCTGGCATCAGATTTTGAGCGGCTGCAAATATTTCTTCTGATTTGCTAGTTTTCAAATTTGTTGAAGTAACCAATGCTATTCCCTCCGTTTGATGATAAAATCTCTGCCGCTAGATAGGCGCGAGTATTGATGAAAAAGATTACGTTGTTAAATTATCCTACTGAGGGCAATACCAATTCATTTCCTAGGAAAGAATCAGGATTTAACCCTTAAGTATCCGCTCTCGCCTCTTTGAGGCAGCCCAAGACTTGTATCGGGCTGCGTTCAATGCGGTTCAATGGTACGCAGAAGAGTCTAAAGCTCACAAGGTGGCTCGGTAGGGGTTAGAAGTGAATCGGCAAACCTTAACAGTACCATTGGCAAATGCCTGGAACCAATTTTTGCGCCTTCTTATTAATTTAGCCAAGAATAGGGGTAATTTCTGGGGCAGCAAAATTGTGTTGAACAGCTGGCGGTTGCACAATGATATCTTGTACAAGGCGAGTGTATTATTCTGAAAATGCCAGTTGAACCTTCTGCTTTAAGTCAAGCCATCCCGGTTGATAAAATCCGCTACAACGAGCAGGGACTGGTGAGTGCGATCGCGCAAGATTATCTTGATGGCACTGTGCTAATGATGGCATGGATGAATCGGGAGTCGTTACAAAAAACTCTGGAAACGGGCGAAACATGGTATTGGAGCCGTTCTCGCGGCGAGTTATGGCACAAGGGGGCAACTTCCGGTCATATTCAGAAAATACGAAGTATTCGCTATGACTGCGATAGCGATGCGCTGCTTATCAGTGTGGAACAGGTGGGAGATATTGCCTGTCACACTGGCGAACGCAGCTGTTTTCATCAAGTAGATGGCGAAAAAGTGCCGCCGCCAGCAGATACTTTATCTGAACTGTTTGCGACTATTTCCGATCGCCGCGACAATCCAACTGAAACTTCCTACACTTGCAAGCTATTTGCTGGTGGTGATAACAAGATTTTGAAAAAAATTGGTGAGGAAGCAGCTGAAGTAGTGATGGCTTGCAAGGATGATGACAAGGAAGCGATCGCAGGTGAGGTTGCTGACTTGTTTTATCACACTTTAGTTGCTTTAGCTCATCATCAGGTTGATTTGCGAGACGTATACCGCAAACTACAAGAACGCCGCCAATAGCTTTTTTAAACACAAAGAACCTTGGCGTTACTTTGCGTTTACCTCTGGGTTCTTTGTGTTTAAAACCCGGTTTAGATACTGCAAAATCGCAACTGTGATCGCTATACTTAACGCCAAACCCAGCCAGAAACCATGCGCCACTACTGGCGGTTGATCTAATGCCCAACCACCCAAGGGAGGGCCAATGAAATAGCCAATTGCCCAGCACAGGGAATTTATAGAGAAGTATACGCCACGCTGAGATTCGGGAGCTAAGACTGTAATTAGGGAAGACGCAGAGGGTGTGTAGGAGACGACAGCGATCGCAAACACTCCCATTGCCAAAATTGCCCACAATAGCTGGTTAGATGCGGCTACACCTGTGAACCAAATTAAGCTGAATCCTAAGCCCCAAAATAAGGCGGAAATACACAAAGCGTAGGGATGGCTCAAACGTCTAAATATTCTCACAACTGGCAACTGTAAGATAATTGCTAAGGCTAGGTGCCAGGTAAATAAGGCGCTGATTGTTGTGGGTGAGAAACCTTTCCCAGATCCTACAAGCAAGAAATTGCTGAAGTACAGCGGCATTGTACTTTGGGTTTGAGAGATATAGGTGGTAAAAATGATATTAACTAAGCAAAAAATTAACAGACGGCGATCGCGCAGTGCGGATGTCCAACTGCTTAATGCTTGTTGTTCCTGTTCTCCTGGCTTGTAAGTTTCTGCGATCGCTACATAAATCACCCCAAAGAACACCACAAACGAAATTGCATCAATTACAAACAGCTCTCGATAAGCTCCCGTTGTGCCGATTAATACACCTCCCAATACAATTCCTATTCCCAAACCCAGGTTATCTGCCAGCCGCGTTATTGCATAAGCTTCATTTCGTTGTTCTCCCTGGGTTAAATCTGCTACTACTGACTCAGTAGCCGGCCAGTATAAACCCATGCCCATACCCATGAGCAAGTTACCCACAACAAAAATGTAAAAATCGTTGCTAATAGCTAATACAAGTGAAGCAACTGCCGAAACCGCTGCTGAAAGTAACAGCGTGCGCCTGCGTCCCCAAAACTGTGAATCCGCAAACGAACCGCCCAAAATGCGCCCAAGTACGCCAGAAATGGAGGCACTACCCAAGCCAATGCCTACTTGAGTGGCGGATAGCCCCACTTGATTCACAAAAAAGATGGGGGCGTAAAACAAAGTAAAGCCAGTGCCGACTCCTGATAAAAATCGCCCAGCAGCAAGAATCCAAACTTGAGAATTTAGCTGAGGCAACCAGGAAGGTGTGGGTTTGCGAAAAAATTTCATGCCCAAAGGGTAAATTAATCGAGCTTATAAAGATAATCCTTTTCACAAAAGCACGTCTAGCGCATCGCTTAAATTGAGGAATTGCTTAAATTGAGCAAAATTAACTTTCTCCGGGTGATAAAGATAGTTTTAACTGCTGGTGCGATCGCTTGCAGTCTCTACCCTAAGATAGAGAACACTTTCCCCGGTCAACGTTACATTTAGTTACATAAGCATATAAAGCTTAACAAAGTAGCGAAACCGGAGTTTCCACCATGCAAGAGACAAAAACAATAACACCTCCCGTGATGGATGACCGCAACGCTTGGAGATATGGCTTCAATCCTCAAGCCGAAATTTGGAACGGGCGGCTAGCTATGATTGGCTTTTTAGCCGCTGCTCTTATCGAAATCTTTTCAGGTCAAGGTTTTCTGCACTTCTGGGGCTTGATCTAGAATCAATTTTGCTTAACGTCTGGCATCATGTAACCTCAATTTCCAACCTGGGAGTGTTTTGAATACTTCCAGGTTTTTTTATTGTTAATTGAAAAGATGGATAGTGCGATTTTTACTGCATAACGCCATTAATAGCGCCTGCATAGAAAAATAATCCAAAAATCAAATCCGTAGCCATGAGCGATGTGAACGTGAAGCCATTTCTATTTGTGACCGATTTAGACAATACTTTAGTGGGTGATGACGACGCTCTGGCAGAATTGAACCGCCACCTGAGTAAGCATCGTGAAGAATGCGGAACTAAGATTGTTTATGCCACGGGGCGATCGCCTCTCCTCTACCAGGAACTCGCAACTGAAAGAGAGTTAATAGAACCTGATGTTTTGGTTCTATCTGTGGGTACGGAAATTTATCATAACGGCAGCGATAAGCCAGATCCCGATTGGATAAAACGCCTTTCGCAAAATTGGGATCGCGATCGCGTCGTTGCCACCACCGCACACTTTTCTGACCTAGTTCCCCAGCCACAATCAGAACAAGGCCCTTTCAAAGCTAGTTACTTCCTCAGTCCGGAAGCCGCAGTTGAAGTTCTCCCCCAGCTTGAAGATTTATTGCAAGAGCGAGGGCTGGATGTCAAACTCGTTTATAGCAGTGGCAAAGACTTGGACATTCTACCTCGCTACGGTAACAAAGGAGCTGCAACAGCTTTTCTGCGGGAAAGCTTTGGAATCTCTCCGCTTCAAACCGTTGTCTGTGGTGATTCTGGCAACGATTTGTCTATGTTTGAGTCAGGTGAAACACGGGGAATCATTGTCGGTAATGCTCAGCCAGAACTGCTGAAGTGGCATCAAGCCAATCCTTCTGACAATCGCTATTTTGCTAAAGCCTATTGTGCTGGAGGTATTCTAGAAGGTCTGAAGAACTTTGGCTTTTTAGGATAGAATCCTGCCAAAAATGCCCTCAGACTAAAGTTAGGCGCTACATAAACCAAGCCGTAGCGAGAGCAGACTGGCATCGGCTAATATTAAAAGTCCGCCCAGGCGGACTTTGTACGCCAAAGCCGCGACTTTAGTCGTCGGGATACAACCCCATGATCGCTTATCTCAAAGGAACGGTAGCTGGTATCCAGAAAAGCACCGCCAATCGCATTATTCTAATTCTGGAAGTTAATCAAATTGGATACGAACTGCAAGTCCCTCCGACCCTGGTGAATAAGTTACCAGCAGCAGGAGAAACCGTTCAAGTCTTTACGCACCAGCAAATTCGGGAAGACCAAATCACCCTGTATGGCTTTGCCTCGGCAGCCGAACGGGATTTGTTTCGCGCCCTTTTAAGCGTAAGTGGCATTGGTGCCAGAGGTGCGATCGCCCTCTTAGACACTCTGGGACTGCAAGACTTAGTGCAAGCGATCGTCAATGGTAACACTCGCGCCTTAGCTAAGACTCCCGGTATCGGTGCCAAAACCGCAGAACGTCTAGCATTAGAACTCAAAACCAAACTTGCAGAATGGCGACAATCTGCTGGCGCTGCCAGCGTCGCAGTTGGGCCTCCACCAGGAATTTTAGAAGATGTGGAGATGACACTACTTGCCTTGGGATATAGCGGCAGTGAGGTTGTCCAAGCACTTTCTGCTGTGAGTCAAGACGCGCTGCTGGCTAAAAGCCAAAATGCAGAAGATTGGATCAGACACGCGATCGCCTGGTTGAGTTTGTAACATATAACCCACTAGCCCACGCAGGCTGGCTTTCTTTATTTAGCCGCGACTTCTAGTCGTCCGGCTTTTTTTTATGGCGCGATCGCTTCTTTATTTCCCCATATTCAGCATTAATTGCCAAAATACCTCCTAAATCACCTTTAGTTTCTATTACCTCTTATTCCCTAATAATTATTCCCGATAAAGCCATTTTCTATCTCAAGATTGATTCCCAAGCGAGATGAAGACGTGGAAAATACTGTTGTAGGCAATTTTTACCCGAAATTCCAGACACTTATATGGCAACTTCCATTGAATTTAATTTATTTGCACCCTATAACAAAGGAGCAGCTTTAATAGGTGATTTTTCTAATTGGGAAGACATCCCAATGGAAAAAGGTAAAGATGGTTATTTTCGTACCAAAGTTGAGTTAGAAGATGGAGTTTATCAATATAAATTCCGCGTCCAATCAAAATCATGGTTTTTTGAACCGGATCAATGGATAGACGTTGTTGACCCCTACGCGACAGATATTGATAACCCTACCCAAAACGGTGTTGTACGCATTAAAGATGGTGAAAAAATTGTTGATACCTACGTTTGGCAGCATGACGATAAACCACTGCCTGCGGATAAAGAATTAGTTATTTATGAACTGCACATAGGCAATTTTTCGGGTGGGGAAGGTGACAAACACTCCAGAGGCAAATATAAACACGTTGTTGAGAAGTTAGATTACCTCACCGACCTGGGAGTTAACGCCATTGAATTGATGCCAGTCAAAGAGTATCCGGGCGATCATAGCTGGGGCTATAACCCCCGCTATTTTTTTGCCACAGAATCCAGTTATGGCACAACAGAAGGCTTAAAGCATCTGATTGATGAGTGTCATGCCCGTGGGATTCGTGTCATCATGGACGGGATTTATAACCACTCAGAAGCCGAAAGTCCGCTAACGCAAATTGACCACGATTATTGGTATCACCACTCGCCGCGTGACCCAGATAATAACTGGGGGCCAGAGTTTAATTACGAATTTTACGACGAAAATCTGGACACCTTCCCAGCCCGCAAATTTGCTGGTGACACTATACGTTTTTGGATTGAAGAGTATCACATTGATGGGCTTCGTTTTGATGCTGCCCGACAAATTGCTAACTACGACTTTATGCACTGGGCAGTTCAAGAAGCCAAAAAAGCTGCTGGCATGAAACCGTTTTACAGTGTTGCCGAACACATTCCGGAAACTACCAGCATCACAAATGTAGATGGCCCGATGGATGCCTGCTGGCACGATAGTTTCTATCACTGCATTCTCGAACATATCTGCGGCGACACTTTTGATTTAGAACGCCTCAAAGATGTGATTGATTGCAAACGGCAAGGCTTTATGGGTGCCACCAATGTCGTCAATTACCTAACAAATCATGACCATAATCATGTATTAGCAGAATTAGGCGAGCGCGGCATTTTGGGAGAGGAAGCGTTTAAGCGGAGAAAGTTGGGATCTGTCATCAATATGACAGCAGTTGGAGTCCCTCTCCTCTGGATGGGTGAAGAGTTTGGCGAGTACAAGTACAAAACAACTGAACAAGCAAAGATTGATTGGACTCTACTAGGTCATGACGAAAATCGTGGTCTGTTTGAGTTTATGAAAGGGTTAATTCATCTTCGTAAAAACAATCATGCCCTCTACACCGAGAACATTGATTTCATTCATGAAAGCCCTGAAGCTAAAGTATTAGCTTACAGCCGATGGAATGGTGAAGGTTCCCGTGTAGTTGTCGTAGCGAATTTCTCCGACAACTTCCTTGGTGGGTATCACGTTCCTAACTTCCCAGAAGCAGGAACATGGCACGAGTGGACGGGTAATTATGATGTTGAAGCTGGGGAAGAAGGTATTATAACTGACTTGGGATCTTACGAAGCCAAGGTGTTTGTTTGGCAGTAACTCAGCAAATGTAAATCAACAGCCGCCTGAAATAAGTTTTAATAAATTTCTTCAGGCGGCTGTGAAGATTACAATAAAAAATCTTCCACTTGCTTTTACGTTTGGTTAAAATCAGCGGATGACTTTAAGCACTTTTCAGTTGCTGTCCCGGCATACTAGCTACTAAGTTCCATCTGGCGGACATTAATTTCTGATAGGTTGCCCAGCCCTTAGAACCTCCAGGGATTTCGTAGTCTGGTACAGCATATTCCGGAAAAGCTGTATAAGGTCGCCACGGCTGATTAGGTGCAGTTCGTAAGTGCAATATTTTCTCCCCAGTCGTTCCCATTACAGGCAACCAGCACATTTGTTTCATCACGTCACACTCCTTAACTTCAATCAGGTAAAATTTACTTTTTAAACAAGTCGCGAGTAGACAATAAGCGCTGCAAAGCGATGAGCCAGGATGATGAAACCAACACCAATGCTAAGGGTAGAGATAAGAGGAATCCATTGTAATTTATTCATATTTCAGCTCCTTTGAGCTGATATTCTATGTCCCAATCCTCTCCATTCACTCCTTGAATCACCTCTCTCTAGAGCGTTATTTATTCTCTTTGAATAACTCTATCTAAAGTTTTAAAAGCCTTGGTATTTATACGACACTGCGATAATAATCCAGAGAGTAAATAATATTGTATTCATTATTACAATTTGCTTTGAGTATAAGTATTTCTTTAGGTATATAAGCTGAATTATTATTAAAATTTAATTTAACTTAAAGAAATACTGTAACTTAAGTTAAAAACTTTAGGAAAAAATTGCAAGTTTTAACTTAAGTGATTTACATCAAAAAAAGGTTACATGGCAAGCTCAATTGAATTTAACTTGTTTGCTCCTCGGAACAAAGCGATCGCGTTGATTGGCTCTTTCTCTGAATGGCAAGAAATACCGATGGAAAAAGGTGAGGATGGTTACTTCCGCACCAATGTAGAACTGGAAGATGGGGTTTATCAATATAAATTCCGCGTCCAAACCAAAAGCCCGAATTTTGAACCGGATCAATGGGTGGATGTTATAGATCCCTACGCGACAGATGTGGATGAAGAGCGAAAACAGGGCGTGGTGCGGATAAAAGATGGCAAAAGGATAGTTGATACTTATGTCTGGCAACACGACGATACATTGTTGCCTAATAATCATGAAATAGTCATCTATGAAATGCACGTTGCAGATTTTTCTGGCGGTGAGGGCGATCCTCACAAACGGGGGAAATATGTGGACGCGATCGCTAAATTAGATTACTTGAGTGAACTGGGAATAAATGCCATCGAATTAATGCCAGTGAATGAGTATCCTGGTGATTATAGCTGGGGGTATAAAGTCCGCCATTTCTTCGCTACAGAATCCAGCTATGGCTCGACAGAAGATTTGAAGCGGTTTATTGACGAGTGTCATGGTAGAGGTATTCGCGTTTTCATCGATGGAATTTATAACCATACAGATGAAGAATGCCAGAAACGTTGAACTACGATACAAAACTTTACATAATTAGATATACTCTTCCTATTTGAGAACTTTTAGTTAACATTGGGTTAACTTAGTCATCCAATGGATATAGCTGATTTCTTGACACATACATGCCTGAAGATAGCGAAGTTTATCGAGTAGCTTTTGCCCCCATTGTTGAGGAATTTCTATAAGTTGCAATATCAAATAAGCAATTAAGGTGGCATAAATTTGTATGGCGATGCCGTTGATATTTTTAGTAATCAGTTTGTCCAGCTTTAAGTGCATCTTGAGAAACTTCCATAACAGTTCAATTCCCCAACGATATCGGTAAATTTCCCTGACCTCTTCGTCACTGACAGCCAGTTCTCCATCGTGAGGGAGATTAGTGACAAAGCGATACTCGCTTTTCGTCTCCAAATCACAAAAATTGATAACTCTGTAAACTCCTGATTTCTTACCTGTTCCGACTTTATATAATCCGGTTTCGGGGTCGAAGTCTAATTTCCAACTATTACTAATTCTCAGGACAAAATACTTATTTTGCTCGGAGAGCTGCTTGATATACTCGCTTGCCAGCGAACCCTCTATCCATTACTTCTACGCCGTTTGGTGGAAGCGCATCTATCATCTCTTGCCCGTAGTTATAGTCATGGTCGTAGCCAAAGTTAATTAAGTTTTCTTCCGGAAGTCCGCTGGATAAATTCAAAGAACTCAACAATTTGACTTGGTGATATCCTTGCAGCCAAAACAACTTACTGGTTAACGTAATAATTGTCGAATCAATCGGGCAAATTAAATAGTTCTTTAACTTCTGGGAAAGAGATTTTTTCTGGGCAAGCCGGCAAAGGTTTTGATAAATTTCGATAAATGGTTTTTGGCTTCTATGCACATTAGCTTTAGAGAAAGTGGAAATATCTACGGGGAAGCCTGTATGATTTAATCGCTTAAATAAGCCCCTCATGGTCGTCAAGCTTTGATCTAAGGTAAAACCCAACCAGAACTTAACAAATAACCGTGTATTCAGGACAGGATAATCATTTTCGGGCAGAGGAGCCAGCAGGTTTTTGACAAGCTTCGGGAACGAATGTATCATGGATGCTAATAGTAATTAATTCAGATTAGCCCAAAATCTATCATGGTTTTGGGTTAATTTTAATGAGAGTTTCTTAACATTCAACATTTTTGGAAGAATGCCCTTTAATGCTCATAGACCGGAATTACTGGTACTACGAGAATATGCACTATCCAGAAGATCCTGCGAACTATTGGGGGCCAGAGTTTAACTATGACAACTACGACGGAAACTTAGATATCAAACCTGCCTGGAAATACGTCGGGGATGTGGTGCGTTACTGGGTTCAGGAGTATCACATTGATGGTATTCCTTTTGATGCCCTGCGCCAATTGGCTAACTATGAATTTATGGATTGGCTTGCTAAACAAGCGAAAAAAAATACTGCACCGAAGCCGTTTTACAACATTGCCGAACACATTCCCGATACAAACACTGTAGTTTATCCACAAGGGCCATTAGATGCCTGTTGGCATGAAAGTTTCCGCTACTTTGTGGTTCCGCATATTTGTGGTGAAACATTTGAATTAGAAAAGCTCAAAGAGGTATTAGACCCAAAACGACAGGGTTATACGGCTGCTACGAATGTGGTGAATTATTTGGCAACTCACGATCGCGAACACCTGATGAGAGAGTTAGGCGATCGCGGTATTTTTGGCGAAGCCGCATTTGGACGAGCCAAGTTAGCAGCTATTCTGTTAATGACGGCGATGGGTGTACCGATGCTGTGGATGGGAGAAGAGTTTGGCGAACACGAGCGCAAAAGTGAAACAGTGACTCAGCCAAATAAAATAGCATGGCCTTTGTTGTCAAAAGATTTGAATCGGGATTTGTTTGAGTATTACAAAAAATTAATCGCCCTCCGCAAACAAAATCTAGCTCTTTGTAGCAATAACATTGATTTTTTCTACGAAAACCCAGAGGAAAAAGTTCTAGCTTACGTCCGCTGGAATGATGAGGGTTCCCGTGTTGTCGTCGTGGCAAATTTCTCAGATAAATTTCTGTCGGGGTATCGCCTTCCTAACTTCCCTGCCTCTGGGACGTGGCAAGATTGGATGGGTGACACCCAGGTCGAAGCCAGTGAAGATGGCTTGAGCATCGACCTGCCAGAGTACGCAGCGAAGGTGTTAGTCATTTAATTCTCTAAGAGGGATTTAGATCCCTGTCCTGCTAAATTTCTACACCCATTTACGGATAGGTCTATTGACATAATAAAATTGGACAGGTTAATCAGCGAGTATTTAGTAGCTTCTAACTTTTGGTTACTAACGTCGTGATATCCTGATTTTTGCAAGCTGCTTCCTCAATGTGTAAAAACTTTGGGGAGTGCAGTTTCAAAGTCCACAATCCAGAGTCGATAGCAGCATATCTGCAATGTTCTCATCCCAACCCCCTGACGAGAATGGATCTTCAGTGCCAGCCGTCTCGCTGACCGATGAATCCGGGCGATCGCTTAGTTGTTACATTGAACATTCCATAGAGGTAGAAGGTGAAGAATACGTCATCCTCCTGCCGATAGATTCACCTGTAGAAATTGTTGCCTGGGACGAGGACAAGGAGGAAGAAGAAGCCACCTTGGTCGAAGACGAAGCCGAAATTGACGAAATCTTTTCTACGGCTCAAGCAGTCTTGGCAGAAAGAAATCTGGACTTAAAGCGGACAGCATTTGCCCTGACTGTAGCCGGGGAATTGCCTGCTGTTGATGAGGACGAAATCCTCACATTGGAAATTGAGGATGAAGATACTCAGTTGGAACCAGAGGAATTTCAGAAACTCGCCAGCTTCTACCACAAGGAACAAGAGTATACAATTTACACTCCTTTAGATCCGTTGTTGTTGTTTGCTCGTATTAACGAAGCGGGTGAACCAGAGTTACTTTCTCCAGAGGAATTTAAAAAAGTGCAACCGATACTAGAAGATCAACTGTTTGATGACATGGAATAAACACCCAAAGTGATGAGTTATGAGTAATGAGTGAGGAGTTAAATTAGAATTTTAAAATTCAAAACTCAACACTCAAAATTCATAACTTTTCTTCACGCAGGGGTTGTTACCCGCAATCAAGATGAAAGCAATCCAACGCATCTCCAAATGGACATTTCTCGCCCTCATACCTGTAGTACTGGGAGTCGGTACATGGCAGGGCTGGGCATGGTGGAGTTGGGCGAGTGGGCCTCCTGTGACTCAAACTCAATCACCTTCCTCTGCTGAACAAAAAGACGCATTGCTGCAAATCCGCATACCGCAAGGAACTTCGAGCCAGCAAATAGGCAAGGATTTAGAAGCAGCAGGTTTGATTCGCTCGGCTGAAGCTTGGGATCTCTGGGCATATTGGTTGCGATGGCAAAAGCGACCAGGTGGGTTTCAAGCCGGGACTTACCAACTCTCACCTACTGAGCCGCTATCTGCGATCGCGGATAAAATTTGGACTGGCGAAGTGGTACAGCTAAGTTTCACCATCCCGGAAGGATGGTCGCTAACTCAAATGGCTGCATACTTTGAATCACAAGGATTTTTCAAAAGCCAAGATTTCTTAGCAGCCGTTACTCAGATTCCTCTAAACCAATATCCCTGGCTTCCAAATAAGGTGCCTCATCTGGAAGGTTTTTTGTATCCGGATACCTACAAGCTAAATGGCGATCGCGTCACTCCAGAGGCAATTATCAAACAAATGCTCGATCGGTTTGAGTCGGTCGCACTTCCCCTCTATCAACAAGGCGAACAGAAACCAGCGCTAACCCTTCTTGAGTGGGTAACATTGGCAAGCATCGTCGAAAAAGAAGCGGTAATTCCTACCGAACGCCGTCTGATTGCTGGTGTCTTCACTCGACGCCTCAAACAGGGAATGAGACTTGAAACCGACCCTACTGTTGAGTACGGATTGGGCATTCGGCAAACTGCGGATCAGCCACTGACTTTTGCTCAAGTAAAAACTGCCTCTCCTTACAATACTTACCTCAACCCAGGATTACCTCCTACTCCCATCGCTAGCCCTGGCTTAGCTAGTCTGAAAGCAGCTCTGAATCCGGAAAAAACAGATTACGTATTTTTTGTAGCTCGTTACGATGGCACTCACGTTTTTAGTCGAACAGTACAAGAACACGAAGCCGCGAAAAATGCTATTCGCAGACAACGACAACAACAAAATCAGTAGTCATTGGATACTGGCTATAAGCTAATGGCTAATAGCAAGAATAATCAGCTTTTAGCCATTAGCCACTGACAAAAATCTCACAACTCACCCATACCCCCATAAGTCTAAATTCCCTGGATTGTTCGTGGAGTCTGAAGAGTTCCCAGTCCCCAGTCCCCAGCCCCCATTCCCCATACTTTTATGTCCTTGATAGCACCGTTACAACCTGACTTAATTTTGGGTAAACCAATTTTGAGTCTCACGCCGGAAATCCTCCAGCAATATCATCTCAAAGGTTTAGTGTTGGATGTCGATGAAACGCTAGTACCACTCTCGGTAGCGCAAGCCTCTGAAGAACTCGTGCAGTGGGTGGCACAAATTAGAAATGTGGCAACGTTGTGGCTGGTGAGTAATAACCTCAGTGAAAGCCGGATTAGCGGCATCGCCAAGTCGTTAAACCTGCCTTATATTACCAGTGCAGCCAAACCTTCTCGACGCAAGTTGAGGCAAGCTGTTACTGCCATGAACTTGCCAGTTGAACAGGTGGCGATGGTAGGCGATCGCTTATTCACAGATGTCCTAGCAGGTAACAGACTAGGTATGTTTACTATTCTCGTGGAGCCGATGGTTGACCCCTCAGTTGCCGCGAAATACTACCCAGTCCGCACTGTTGAAGTCTGGATATCTCAAGCCTTGGGCGTTTCTCTCCACGCAAAGCAACAAAACTTTAAAAACCCTGACAAATCATGAGAAAGGGAAATATAAAAAAATAATTATGAAATCAATTATTGTCAAATTTTCCTGGCATTATAATTATGGTTCAAGTGGGGTCAGCGCATATAAAGACCCTAAAAATAAATCCCCGTAAATACCTGCGTAAAACGCCAGTTCCTCGTATAAGAGGAACTGGCGTTTTACAATTTTGGATAGGGAATTGGGAATTGCAAGGAATCTTACCCAGTTCTCAGCCCCCAGTCCCTAGTTCCCAGTCTCCAGTCCCCAGTCCCCAGCCCCCAGTGTCTCAAACCCTCGTTGTAAAAATTGGTACTTCCAGCCTGACATCGCCAGAAACAGGTAATCTGGCACTTTCCACGATAGCCGCCTTAGTAGAAAGCCTCACGGAGTTGCGGCGGCAAGGTCATAACGTAGTACTGGTATCTTCCGGTGCTGTGGGAGTTGGTTGCGCTAGATTGGGATTACGCGATCGCCCCCGGACGCTGGCACTAAAACAAGCTGTAGCAGCGGTAGGTCAGGGACGGCTGATGCGGGTGTACGATGATTTGTTTACCACCTTGCAACAACCTATTGCCCAAGTTCTCCTTACCCGCAGTACCTTTAGAGAACGCACGGCGTATATTAACGCCTCCAACACCTTTCGGGAACTGCTGCGGCTGGGCGTGATTCCTGTGGTGAACGAGAATGACACCGTAGCAGTAGATGAACTGAAATTTGGGGATAACGATACCCTCTCAGCCTTAGTAGCCAGCTTGATAGAAGCAGATTGGCTGTTTTTAATGACCGATGTAGATCGACTTTACTCTGCCGATCCGCGCCAAGTACCAGACGCGCAGCCGATAACTCTCGTGAACCACATTGATGAGTTAGAAGAATTACAAGTGCAAACAGGCGATCGCGGTTCTGCGTGGGGTACTGGTGGCATGGTTACAAAAATTACTGCTGCCCGCATTGCCACCAGCGCCGGCGTGCGGACAGTAATTACAGAAGGACGATTTCCCGGTAACATCCAGAAAATTTTGCAGGGAGAACCCATCGGCACCCAGTTTGAACCCCGCGACACAGCGGGAAATGCCCGGAAGCGCTGGATAGCTCATGGTTTGATTCCATCTGGCAAACTGATGCTAGATGAGGGAGCGATCGCGGCAATTTCGCAAGCCGGAAAATCCCTCTTAGCTGCTGGCATTACCGCAGTCGAAGGAGACTTCCAGGCATCAGATGCCGTAAAGCTGTGCGACCAACAAGGGCGGGAAATCGCCAGAGGGCTTGTGAACTACAGCAGCGACGAGCTACAGATGGTTCGCGGACACCGCTCAGAAGAAATTCCCACCATCTTAGGCTACACCGGAGCCGAAACCGTCGTCCATCGAGATAATCTCGTCATTAGTTAACCTGAGTTCGGGTTAAGCAGAAGGAAGGAAAAACGCATTGATATTGAGAGAGGGCTTCTTAGAGGATGTTTTAAAAGTCGGTTAGATAGCAAAAAAGCTCACTCAGTGTAAGCTGCGAATATGTAGTACACAGCACTGAGAGAGCGTTATGAGTAAAGCTTACCCCAGTAATT
>NZ_JACJOY010000060.1:0-55583 GCF_014695815.1 Trichocoleus sp. FACHB-6 | reverse complement strand
CCTTCTACCGCATCTTCAGTTCAACGTTCACATAGAGGCACTGGAAACGATGGAAGCTAACAATTCATTCCTTCCTTCTACCGCATCTTCAGTTCAACTGCGTAACTCCTGATTGATATAGCCAAAACCGCAGCGATCGCTAGAATAAATAGACTATAGCTGTGGACGCGATCGCATGGCCAACAATCAACCCGATGAATACGATAGTCCTTGGAAAGAAGTTATCGAAACCTATTTTCAAGACTTCGTGGCCTTCTTTTTTCCACAAGCTCATGCTGAGATTAACTGGTTAAGAAATTATGAATCTCTTGACAACGAACTACAGTAAATTGTGCAGGATGCTGAGATTGGAATGCGGCGAGTCGATAAACTGATAAAAGTATGGCTGCAAAACGGCGAGGAAGCTTGGGTATTAGTTCATATCGAAGTCCAAAGCAAATCTCAGTCAAGCTTTGCCAAGCGTATGTACACATACAACTACCGCATTTTTGACAGGTATGAGAGACAAGTAGCAAGTCTTGCAGTATTGGCAGATGACGAACATAATTGGCGACCCAATAGTTACAGGTATACCCTCTTTGGTTGTCGAGCAAGCCTAGAGTTCCCGATAGTGAAACTATTAGATTATGACGCACAATGGAGCGAACTAGAGCAGAGTAGCAACCCATTTTCTGTAGTAGTCATGGCGCATTTGAAAGCGAAAGCAACGCGCCGCGATAAATTTAGCCGGTTACAGTGGAAATTGAGGCTGGTCAGAGGGTTGTATGAACGCGGCTATGAACGCCAAGATATACTAGAGTTATTTCGCTTCATTGACTGGGTGATGCGATTACCAGAGGACTTAGAAGATAGGTTTGACGAAGAAATAAGCCGTTATCAGGAGGAGCAGCAAATGCCATATATTACCAGTATTGAGCGGAGAGCAATGGCAAGGGGGGAACTCCAAGGGCGACTGGAAAATGCGCGAGAGGCTGTTATCGAAGTTTTAGAAACTCGTTTTGAAGTGGTTCCTCAATCTATGGTTGAGGTGATTAATGAGCTTAATGATTTGTCTGTGCTGAAGAGTCTGCTTCGGCAAGGGATAACTATTGCGTCCTTGTCAGAATTTCAGGAATTTATCAACAGTATTAGGTCTGAACCTGAGCAATCATAACTTCACGCTTTAAATTGGTAGATAGCGATTTACTAAGAGCCATAAGCAAGAGAGATTTCTAAAACAAAAAATATAGAGTGCCACGATTCAAGAGCAGCCGTAATGCGATCGCATTCATCATCAACAGGCAATATAGGAAGTTTTCGCATGAAGTAAAGTATTAGAAAAGGTAAAACCTGCGGAAAAATTCTCTAACATCTTGTATATATAAGTTGATACTTTTATTTCTGCCAGCAAAAATTATGAATCACATTCATAGAGCGATCGCTATCTTGGGAATCATTACCTCCATCGGTGGACTGTCTCCTTCGGTCTATGCTCAACCACCGCAAACGCTCACGCAAGAAAGAAGCGCTGAGGACTTCAACAAACAAGGATTAGAAAAGTACCACAACGGAGACTACCAGGGAGCAATACAAGATTACGATCGGGCAATTCGTCTCAATCCCAACTTTGCCGGAGCTTATGTAAATCGAGGCAATGCCCGCGATGACATGGGAGATATACAAGGAGCGATCGCAGATTATAACCAAGCGATTCGTGTGAATCCCAAGGATGATACAGCCTACTACAACCGAGGAATCTCTCGCATCAGAGCGAGAAACTATCAAGAAGCGATCGCAGACTTCGACCAAGCAATTCGTCTTAATCCTGAGTTTGCCGAAGCTTATGGCAACCGGGGAAATATTCGCGCCGCCCTTGGAGATAAACAGGGAGCGATCGCTGATTATAACCAGGTGCTACAAATTAATCCCAATGATGCCCTAGCATACTATAACCGGGCGACTGCCAAAGCTCAATTAGGAAACCCACAGGACGCGATCGCAGATTTTCAGAAAGCCGCCGACCTCGGCAAACAACAAGACAATCAAAGGTTATATCAAGATGCACTCGATAAAATTAAAGATTTGCAACAATCAGTAGCCGAACGCCAAACAGTTTGATCTCGATTTGGTGCGATCTCCTCCAAAAATTTCCTCTTCAGCAATAAATACTTTTGATTCGCTATGCCAGTAGACTTAATCATTTTCATCGCCGCAATTATAGTTTCCTGGCTAATCTTTACCCTACTGGTTAAAGTTGTGAAGGCAAGTATTAGCACTGCCATTCTTGTTGCGGCAATTGTTCTTATTTTGCAACTATTCTTTGGCATTGGGCCTCAAGACCTTTGGCAACAAGTGACCCAACTTCCTCAAACCCTTTGGCAGTTAGTTACAGGCAAGTAATAATAGCTAATTGGAATTAGCTATTAGCCATCAAGCGATAATCATTTTGGCAACATTTTCCATCACCTTGCTTAACGGATGATCTGGAAAACGCAAGCAGAACAAATCGCTACTTGCCATTTGGATCATCTCTTCCGAAAGCGGCAAAATACCTGCTACCGGTGCCTTATATGTCTTCTCGACCTGTTGCTTTAAAGCATCAAAATCCAAAATAGGTAGAGCCTTATTCACCATAAGCAACATCTTAGGAACCTGCAACTTTCGGGCAACTTCGACTGTCACGGCAGTACCCTGAAAATCTTGGCGATCTGGACGCAAAATCAAAACCAAAATATCAGAAATAGTGATAGAAAGTAGAGTTTCTTCATTAAGCCCTGGATGGGTATCAATGAATAAGTAGTCTAAATCTAGAGCGTCGATTACTTCTTGAAACCCATCATTGAGCAGTCCAAAATCGAATCCCTCGCGCAGCACTCTGGTAATATCTCCAGCTTTAATGCTGGAAGGAATCAGGTAAATGCTGCTGTTTTTATTACCCGTTTTTTTCAAAACCGAGGTGACATCATAAGCAGCTTCTTCAATTAAACAGCGCCCCCACAGATAGTCATTGAGAGAGTGTTTTATCTTATCCTCATCGAAACCGAAAAGCACATGAATTCCAGGGGATTGGATATCCGTATCAACAATGCCAACGCGATGCCCAAAGCGAGCAACTATCGCAGCCAGGTTAGCAGTCGAGTTCGATTTTCCGGTGCCACCCCGAAATGAGTGGATGGACACGATTTTTGACATGATTTACCTCAATTAACTCATAACTCAAGACGCGATTGATCATCGCGTCTCTACAAACTCCTAACTCATCACTCTTCCCCTGGTGCCTTCTCTTCTAAACTTTGCCAGATATCTGTAGACAACTTGCTACGCCGTTTAGAGGCAAGGCGAGGTCGGTAGTAGCGATCGCTTCCCTGTTCCACTTCTTGCACAAATCCTTGTGCTATCAGGGTGTCTAGCTGTGCGCGGGCAATATCTTCACCCGCGCCAGTATGAGCCACCACTTCCGCTAAGGATACGCTTTTGTGACGCATGATCCAATTGACGAGTTTCTGCTCTTGGTCGGGTAAACTCATCACATCGACCATACTCAGACCAATATCTGTCTCTTGTCCGCCAGATGTCGTTTCCTTAGTCATAGTGTTCCTCCCTTGACTTTAAGCCAATTAATGTTGAAAGCGATCGCTCCTATGCCCATCACTTAGATTCATCCTCCGTCTTCGGTCGCTTGTTCGCCCTTTGCTGCAACTGCTCGAAGTAGTCTTCTTCAGATGAGTTAACTTCTTGGCTTACCTGTGAATCTTCTTCGATCTCAGCTACGCCTTCAGTTTGTCCGTTAGCGTCCAAATTCTTCAGTCGCACTCGTTGCTGCAACTGCTGGAAGTAGTCTTCTTCAGCGGTTTGGGCGTCTTGGCTTACCTGTGAATCCTCTTCGATCTCAGCTACGCCTTCAGTTTGTCCGTTAGCGTCCAAATTCTTCAGTTGCACTCGTTGCTGCAACTGCTGGAAGTAGTCTTCTTCAGCAGTTTGGGCGTTTTGGCTTACCTGGGTATCTTCTTCGATCTCGATTGCCGCTTCACGCCCGTCTGCATCCCAATTCTTCAGCTTCGCCTTTTGCTGCAACTGCTCAAAATAATCAATTTCTTCAGTTATTACAACTTGGGGTGAAACTGCGGCTTCTGAGGTGTGTGTATTTGATTCAATTTCGACATCCCTGTGCCGATGTTTCCGACTTTTCACCTTTTGCTGCAACTGCTGCAAGTAGTCGTCGGTTTCTTCAGTTATTACAGGTACAGAGGCGGAAACTGTCACTTCTGATGACTGTGTATTTGATTCAATTTGGACATCCCTGTGCCGATTTTCCGCCTTTTGCTGCAACTGCTGCAAGTAGTCGTTGGTTTCATCAATTATTACAACTTGGGGTGAAACTGTTGCTTCTGATGTCAGTGGATTTGATTCAATCTCGACATCGGTGTGCCGAGGGCGCAAATTTTTCCCCTGTTGCTGCAACTGCTGCAAGTAATCGTCGTTTTTTTCAGTTGTTTCAATGGCTTCGGATGGAGGCTGAGCTTTTGCCTTAGATGAGGTGCCGCCTCGACTTCTGAAATTTTTTGCCTTTTCCTGCAACTCCACAAAATAGTCAGTTTCTGTAATTTCAGCTACCTGGCGCTCTTTCTTTTCTTCATCAATCTCAATATCGATTTTCAAGAAACCCTTGACACTTTTATAGATTGCCTTGGCGTAGCCTCTTTCTACGATCAAAACACCGCCAGCTGTCGCCACCAGTGCCAATGCTGGCGGTATTAGCGGTATCCACCCAGCTTGGAGAAATAAAACGTAGCAAGTTCCATACAAAACGACTATTGCTACGCCTCCAGCAATACCAAGCAGCCAAGGACGGCGAATGCGCCATGCTAGAATCCCTCCAGCCAGCGACCAACCCCAAATCCAGAAAAGTTCGCCCCACTCATTCCAGTACCAAAATAGGGGTCGTTTATCCAGCACTGCGCTAAGGATTTGACTGACAACTTGAGCGTGAATTGTCACTCCGGGCATTTTCTGGGTGCCTTCCTGACCAGCACTGTAAGGCGTGTTAAAGTCGTCATTTACGCTGGTTGCTGTGTAGCCAACCAGCACAACTTTATCTTTTACTAAAGCCGGATCGACTTTACCCTTGAGTACATCTGTGAGCGTTACTTTGTTGGCTGGCTCATTTGCAGAGCGATAATTAATTAGCATCTGCACACCTTCCATATCGGCGTTCCGATATCCGCCAGCATTTTTGTCGGGGCTTTTGAATATGGTTGAGCCGATTTTCAGGTTTCCATCGGGTGTAGGTTCCGCTTCAATTCCCTCAGCTTGCAGGTAAATTAGTGCTAGGGACATATCCAAAGATGTCAGTTGCTCTTCGGGATCGCTGCATAGGTGAGCATTCTCTAGGGGAACTTTCGGGGCTGGGGGACTTGCAACTAAGAGACTGCGGCGCACCCATCCATCAGGCTCTTTGACGAAATCAGCAAATCCAACTTGCTCTGGCGGGATGCTAGGTGGCGGCGGAAATCCTGCTTGTTTACCATCACTCAGTTGGCAGATAGTTATAATGCGATCGCTTCCCTTCAACACCTTCAATAAGTCTGCATTTCCCTCTTTGACGGGAACATCCCGAATAATATCTATACCGATGGCTCGCGGTTCATACTCGTCTAGTTTCTGCAAAACTCTAGCAATTGTCGCATCAGACAAAGGCCATCCCTTTTCCGCTTGGATGTCTCCCTCGGTGATTTCCACCAGCAACACGCGCTTATCTGGCCCTTCATCAGGACGCAGACGAATTAGCTGGTCAAAAGCACCAAGCTCCTGTCCCTGGAGCATTCCCAGCGCTCTTGCTCCTACTACCAAGCCTGTAATTACAACGCTGGTGAGAACTACCTGTCCGCCAAAGTTTAATGCTGTTGTGCCGACGTTGGTGTTTGATAACAGGGAGCGAATTTTTGAGTTGAGCCGAGAAATCATATAATTGCCACCTCCTCTCTAGGGGCTAGAGTGTCAATTGTCGCTCAATCTGTCGCCTTTACAGATAAATTCAAAATTAAGATTTTTTCTGCCCCAATGTATTTGGCAAAGCTGATTGATGAGCTTCTGCGTCGCTCTTAAATTTTATTTCTCCAAGCTTACAAAACTTAATGAAGTTTTGGACGAATAAATGGATAAGTCAATTAAATTTTCAATGAAGCAGAAGAAAAAAGGCTGACATGAGAGATAATTTATAGCAGTTATAACACTGAAATCTTCCCAATAGGCTAAAAGTAAAAAAATCAACTTAAAAACTAGACAAGAGCGATCGCATCTTTAAATTTTCTATCTTATTTCCCAGGAAATTAGAGAAACATTGTTGAAGATAAAAGAGTCTCTGTTTACAAATTACAATGTCCTAGTCAAGCTTTGCCCTACAGACCGCAAAGCCTATGCTTTGAAGACGTGCTGCAAGACGTGTAAAAGTGCTACAACTTGAAAAAAATATATGTTGAACAAATCTTCTGTACATTTCACGACACTTTCCTTAGCTTTGTCTGTGGGACTAACGCTGTACGCCAGCATTCCCGCGACAGCAGAATCGCCACGAACACCGATACGGCAAACAACCCCCAGCCGTGGGCAAATCCGCTCAGGTCGCCTGAGATTCAGATTGCCAAAAGTCGGCGCGCCCCGTACTAGAGAACCGGGAGCATCGCGTGGTAGCTCAAACTGTAGCAATCAAGAAAAATCCGTAATGGCATTATTGCCAAATACTAATGTGGGATTGACTCTAGCAGAGCGTCCGACCTTATTTGTTGCTATTCCTTCTAGTAGCGCCCAACAAGCGGAGTTTACGCTGCATGACGAGGAAAACCAGCAGGAGGCACTATACAAAACAACAATTCCCATTCCTAGCACTGCTGGTATTGTTAGCATCAGCCTTCCCTCAGACGCTGATTCTCCACAGCTGGAAGTTGGTAAAAAATATCGTTGGTCGTTTTCAGTTATTTGTGACGCTGAGGATAGGGCAGCAGATATTTTTGTAGAAGGGTGGGTGCAACGAATGGAACCAAGTGCCACCTTAGTTAAGGATTTACAGAAAGCAACAGAACGCGATCGCCCAGTCTTGTACGCTGAGGCTGGACTGTGGCTCGACACAATCGCATCTCTAGCTGATTTACGCAACGCTTCTCCTAACGATTCCAGCTTAGTAACAGATTGGGAAGACTTATTAAAAGCGGTTAATCTTGGCACAGTTGCTAAGGAACCTTTAATTAAGTTAGAAACCAACACAAGTTCCACGCCCTAGCCATTGAAATGTTGTCAATTTTGTAGGGGCATGGCAATCAAAAAGCCCCTATAGCCAACCAAAATCAACGTTACAAATTTTCTTTTAATAAATGAAACCACCCTGCTAGAGAGCAAGCCAACGGGGGGAGCCAAAGCCCCAGACGATGGTGGGGTGGGCTTCTTTTATTATGGGCAACTTACCGGACATGACATCATTCCTGATCCTTAATCTTACTAATTTCCGTCACCCAACTCCGGCGGTCGTTATGCTCCAAGTTGAGGATGTCTTCTAAAGACCAGTGGAAGTGAAAAGCAATTGAGGCTACCTCCTCGCGCAGCGCATCAGAGGGGTAGCCTAAGATTCCCCCGCTAGAGAAAGCTCCACCTGAAATTGACTATTGCACGTGGGACACTGAACCGGAATGTAAACATCACCTTGCTGGTTGATGCGATTGTAAAACTCCCGCAAGTACGCCAAATCTAAAGAAAAAAGATTCTCCAACAATTCAGGAGTTACCTTTGATAGTTCGCCTAAACGAGTAATAGTTCGCGAAAGCA
This sequence comes from Trichocoleus sp. FACHB-6, assembly GCF_014695815.1. Classification (NCBI taxonomy): domain Bacteria; kingdom Bacillati; phylum Cyanobacteriota; class Cyanophyceae; order Leptolyngbyales; family Trichocoleusaceae; genus Trichocoleus; species Trichocoleus sp. FACHB-6. Next base: position 47,789 of record NZ_JACJOY010000060.1, on the reverse strand, counting down.
TCACCAAAACTGCATAAGCGGGATTATCCTGCACCCCCCGGTCTTTTTGGACAAACATTTCATCTTTTGCAGTTGCTAGACGCATCACGCCTTGGCGATGAACGCCCCCGCTTGCATCCACCAATCCTCTAGGAAGGATAAATTCAAATTCAGTATAGAGTATGCGATCGCTGTCCATCTCGTCGGGTTACTCAAAATCAGGAGTCAGTGCAGGATTCGGTAACGGGTTTGTCACCACTTTCGACTCAGCATTTTCCTGCTCTAGTTCATTAATCTGACGATAAAATTTTTGGAGATAATTCAAATCACAAGCGAAAAAACCTTCAACAACTGAAGGCGTAACCTCTTCCAAGGCTCCCAATCGAACGATCACGCGGGCCAAAATAATTACTGTAGCGTAAGCAGGATTTGATTTAACGCGAGGGTCGCGCAAGGGGACAATTTCATCCATTGCTCTCGACAGCCGCATTACGCCTTTGCGGTGAATGTTGCCATCACTATCGAGATACCCCTTTGGTAAAGTAAATTCAAACTCAGTTTGAATCATTCGTTACTACATTCATCCGTTTTAACTCTTCAACAGTCACTTCTATCTCTTCAATCTCCATATCGCCCCCAACAGCATTAACATCTGCAATTTTATAGCTAGTAGGCCAGGCTCGTTTAAACTCAAATCTAAACTGCTCTTGGGCTGCCTGATTATAGATTACTAAAGATCCATCGCGCTGTTGTTTACCCCAATTTCCGTCTTGCACAGCCTGAATCCAGTTCCACAACGTCATCGAACAAGTCAGACCCCGGCGCAAGGTAATATTGCTGTAACTAACATTACCAGGAATTTTTGTTCGGACAACTCGACCCTGAGATTCTCCATCTTTGCCCCACTTCTGAGGTGTCACCTCGGAGATTTCTATCACCTGTTGGGTAGACTTAAAGCCGCTACAATCCATAAAGTAGCCGTCTACCGCATCATTGCTTCCATCGAGTTTTAGTTCCAGGTAAAATCGGCAAGTTGTGAGAATTTCAGGAAAGTCTGTCACAGTTGATACCGCCTTACAACCAATCTACTTTCTATTATATAAATCACTGACTGGTGAAATGGAGCGCGATCGCATCTCACCAGAGCAGTTTTACCAAAAAATTGGGTTTAAAGCTTCGCCCTTCTAGGGCGGCTTTTTGCTAGGATTAAGATGTGGCAAGGGTAATCAACCACATTAAAAACCCAGTCGCCGGAAGGCAACGCACCTTGAAAACTGAAGTTATGGGGTTCTGTGTAGGAAAGCTTGCACAGGTAAAAACTTCAAGCAACAAGTACAGAGAAACCGATACTTTGAGGTTTTGAACTGTAGGGTAGGGCATACCCAAACAGGCTTCTGCAATGGAGTAAAACGCTTGGGGAGAAAACCATCTCTGGCATAGACAGGGCAACCTGCATGTGTTAAGTGGATTCGTTGAACCAAGAATCCCCGTGCGTTTACGCCGGGGAGTGTCAAATTGAGTATATTCCTTCTACGCCGATACAGTAAACTTCATCCGCTCGTAGTTAAGCTTAAGCGTCCAAGTTTCCAGTTCGCTACTCCCTGCGTCCCGCTTAGGAACATCAAAACTATTGGGAAGCACCCCTACAAAACTGTACGTTAACCCCACCTTCCCCTCTGAACCGGAGTAATAGACATTAATTGTCATTTCTTTGCGTAAGGTTCGCGCTTTTGCAGCTTCCCCAAGGTTAGCTTTCGAGGCGCAATCCTTGTACCACTCCCACAGCTTATCGTCATTTCCGCCCTGATGCGCTCCTGGCACCAAAACTAGCGTTATCTCCCCATACTTGGGTTGACTCGGAACACTGAGAACCAGCGATTTTCCTTTTGGCCCAGAACCGATGGCGTTATCAGCACCCTTTGGGGACATATCTACTGACATCCCACTTACTTCTTTGATAATGATGTCTTTGATATCACCAATTGTTACATCGTAGTTATCACTAGATAGTAACTCAACAGCATCAGCCATAAATAACCTTCCAATCAATTACAAAGTACCAAGAAACGACTGCGATCGCTTCTTAAAGCGAACAAAATTAAGAGTATTGTCTCAAACACCCAGACTTAGATAGATCAAGCTGGATCGAATTGGTCAACCTGTAGCGTAAAGGTTTCTTCAAGCAACCCGCCGTCTGCACTGAGTTTCCCAATTTGATATTTACAAATCCAAACTCCGCTCATCTTCCACGAATCTACCATTTCTCCGGCTGAATTATAGGATTTAATTACGCCTTCTGCCATCCTGGCACTCGTAGGAAAGCCGCCACCATCCTCTGCTTTTGGCATACACTGTAACAGCCACTTTCGCATCAGTGAGCTAGTGCTTTTTGCATCTCCACTAGCTAGGGTTACTAAAGTAATTTGAACCGCTGCTTCCCTTTTCTTAGTAAGAGTCTGCCGTACAGATCCCTTGGCACCAGACATTAGGGCATCACCATGTTGAACGTCAGTCTTATAAGCTGGCAGGTCAACACTTTTAAACTGTAGACCATCACCTACTCCCTTGATTTCTAATTCAAAATTCTCAACTGTAATAATAGCCATTGTTCAAAACCTCCTTACAAATTTTTTCAATATTCAGTTTAGATATCAGCCCTAGAGCTGATATCTAAACTAACGACTCTAACCTACTGGTTAGGAGACCACTGACTGATGCGGAAGATCACAAATTCCGCTGGTCGGACTGGACAGACACCAATTTCGACATACAGACGACCCAGCATTATTGTCTCGTGGGTATTGATACTGGCATCGCACTTGACGTAGAAGGATTCACCAGGCGAACCACCGAACAACGCCCCTGCACGCCACAGCCGTTCTAGGAAATTGCTAACTGTGCGGGTAACTCGCGCCCACAAATCTTGATCGTTAGGCTCGAACACAACCCACTGGGTACCGATTTCAATCGAGCGCTCGATGTAGCTAATCAGACGGCGGACGCTGATATAGCGCCACTGGACATTAGCGGGTTCTACTAAAGTGCGTGCGCCCCAAACTTGGAAGCCTCGGTTGTAGTTCGCGAAGTTGCGGATACAGTTAATCCCCACAGGGTTCAACAGTTCCTGTTCGCGGAAGTTAGTTTCGTAGGCTAAACCCAAGACACCGCGAGGAACTTCGTTGGCGGGTGCTTTGAAAACGCCACGAGTCTCATCGGTGCGACACCAAATCCCCATCATGTGACCACAGGGGGGAACCAAAATCGGTCGTCCGGCATTGCGTGGATTCGCCACTTTAATCCAGGGATAATACAACGCCCCGAACATGGAACGACGATTAAAGTTATTTAACCACTGAGCTACGTGCTGAGGCTTTTGTTGCTCAGGGGGTACAGGCTCGCCGCCTCCCTTGCAAGGTGGCGGGTCGAGAACTACCATGCGGTAGTTAGGGCTGGGTGCGTTGTTTTCGCACATACTAACCATCATTTCCATGATGCCGTGAACCTGATCCAAATCCAGCAGACCGCGTTGGTATGCCAGCATTAAATCTGGACAAGCAATCATGGAAACTTCGTCAATTTCAAAAATCCCTTGTACGCCCGTGCGGTCATCACGCGCCCCATTCACATCCCGTGGAAAGCGTTCGCGGCTAGAAATGACCGGTGGAGGGCTGACTTCATAGGTGCCGTTGACAGGCCGCCGAGACAAGGGTTGTCCACTGGTGGACATATCGGTTACGGACAAAAATTGAGATGCCTGCTGGTCGCCAATACCTTCATTGATTGCAGTGACGACATAGGTACCGACTTGCGCCTCGACATCTGGGTTCATTGTCAGGTGGGTATACTCTTCGAGTTTCTCGCCACCGCGACTAATAATGACTTTAAAATATTCCCCTGTGTTGAGTGGGGGTTCTGCCTCTGGGTCTTCAGGGGCTTTGGGTTCATCGGGAAGGATCGAAACATTGACTCGTCCACCGGATAGGGCAAGAGCTGAGCTACCATCCTCTTCGCCTTCCGATGGCTTGATAGCAAACATCAAAGAGGGACGATTTCCAGAGCTTCTAAGCTTTGTGGCTGTTTCCTCCGGTGCGGGTGGTTCTGAACCGGGGAGTTTGGTACCAATGCTAGTCACCCAACAGCGTCCACCGCCGTTCATAAACCAGCCATTGACGGCAAAGGGGAGGTAGGCGTTGAAATCTGTGTAACCATCGGAGCCTTGTTTGCCAAAATACTCTAGGAATTGGCTCCAATTGGTGATCATCATGGGTTTGAACAGTTCGGCATCACCGCGTACATCTTCGGTGAAGCCAACAAACCCAGCAACACTCATACTTACGCCTTCAATCGGGCGGCTGCCACGGTCTACTTCTTCGACGTAGACACCAGGAGCAAAATAATCCATCGGCATGGCGTAGTCTTCCTTTTTTGGGTGGGGGGTAATGGGCGCGAGGAGTTATGAGTTATGAGTTATGAGTTTTGAATTCAAAACTCATAACTTTTTCTCGCTTCTTTACTACTTCTTTAGGTGTATTCGGTTCTCCTTGTAAGGTGAAGGGAACCGTCACTGTCACATATAAGGCTGGACGTAATGGGACACCCAGCGCACTCCATAAAGCTGCTGCTTCAATAAAGCCAATGGCAGAAACGATCATTGACAAGTTGCCATGACCGCGTAGTGCTGGAACCAGCAACTCTTCTGCTATCGGGCGATGAGGCAACAGCATTGTTAATGCTTCTGAGAGTAGACGTTGTTCTCCTAAGGCGGTACAGTCCCAGGCACTCACCAGGAACGAGATATCAAACCATAAGGGGGAACGGTTAAGAGTGCCTGTATGCGTTTTTTCCGGGTTAAGCCTGCGGTCTACCTGACCGTTTTCCCCGATGTTGTAGCAGTACAGGTTCAGCGCTGGCCTTATATCCTGCCGCATACCAGGGTGGTTGAAATCTATTTGCTCTGTATTGAGCAGAGAAGTCCCGCCAGCCAGGATTTCTGCCAAAGTCTGGGCAGTAGCAGGGATCATAAGACTAGATAGATGCTTAGGCTGTATAGGTCTAGATTAGGTAGACACATCTAGAGTGTTTATTAGACTTTGGTCGAAACTTTAAAAATTGTGTGTAAATACGCGTATTTACGGAACTCTGGGACTAAGCTAGATGAGTCATTTACTTCTCAGGGATGATGACAAGTTCCGCAGGCTGAACTGGTTACTTGGTGCTGCACCCTATTCCACACTGCTGATTTATCGTGTATGTCGGGGAGTTACAGATGAAGGTTGGTATACAAAAGTTGGTTCGCGAGGTGCGTCCACCTACCTCCACAATCGGTTCACTGGGTACACCGCCGTCTGCCGATGTTAGAAGTATTTGCAAGCTGCATATTGAACAGTTAGCGGTGCAAGTGCCGATTGTGGCAGCTTGGATTGTCTACGAGGATTCTGATACGGGGATGCGCCAATTTGTTGCTCATTATACACAGCAGCAAGGCAGTATTTACGCAGGCTTTCCCCATCCCCTTTCTGTGGTGTGGTGGGAAGATTGGTTGCCAGATGCGATCGCGCGTGTATTTACCCCGCGTCGGGATACGGTACCATGTCCCTACAATGCTTATGTTTGCGCTCTTAGTCAGCATAGCTCTAGACCTGAGTACTTAATGCTATGGAGCGAATATTCTTTATCTGTTCATCAGCAGGAGTGTATAGAGCAACAAGCTCAACTACTTAGCCACTACTTGACTATGTTTCGGGAGTGTTCTCGTCAAAAAGCTGAGATTCAGTTACTTGAGCAAGTGTTACGCCGTGCAGAACATCAACTGCGAAATCCTTTAGCACTGATTAGTCTTTATTCAGAAAATTTATGCCGGGGGTTGCAATCTGGAGGCTTGCAAGAACAGGCTACGATTATTCGGGAAACTGTGGATGATTTGAGTGCTAATTTAACAGATTTGGTTTACTGTGGACAGCAGGCAAAATTGCGCGTAGCGCCTTATGACCTGCGGGAAATTTTATCTGACAGCATTCAGGGTTTGCGACCGTGGTTAGAGGAAAAACAAGTAGATATCTGCTATCCGGATAAACCTGTGATTGTGGCGGTGGATCGGTGGCAGATGAAGCAGGTTTTTGACAACTTGTTAAGTAATGCAATTCATTTTAGTCCGGAAGGAGGGGTAGTTACTTGCAACTGGCAAGTTTTTGCAATGGAAGTGATAGTTGAAGTTAGCGATCGCGGGAACGGACTTTCCCAAGAAGACCTGAAACAAGTATTCACACCGTTCTACTCTAAGCGTCCGGGTGGTACGGGTTTGGGGCTAGCGATCGCTAAAAAAATCATCCTCGACCATAAAGGGAGCATTTGGGTAGAAAATCTCTCGGTCGGCGGCGCACAATTTTCGTTTATTTTACCTCGAAATAATTAAAAACAAATTTTGTCAGTTCTTTGTTGCCCGTCAAGGGTTGAAAGTTGGATTGAAAAGTTCCAACTCTTAGCTTATCAATAACTAATGAGCCATGAATAACCAGCCAATTTCTATTTTGTTAGTGGATGATGAACCACGCTTTCGTCAAGGGTTAAGAACTTTACTAGGATTCTTAGGTACTAACGACTCTTTAAAATTCGATGTTGTTGGCGAAGCTGCTAGTGTAGAGCAAGCATTAAAATTAACTGTAGAACAAAAACCAGCGATGATTTTGCTGGATATGGAATTGCCACCAGGGGATGGAATTACTGCCTTGCTGAGTCTCAGAGAAATGTCCTATAAAGGGAAAGTGCTGGTTCTCTCAGGGCATCGGGAAGACGAATGGGTATTTCGAGCAATGCAAGCAGGTGCTTGCGGCTATGTGTTTAAAGATCGCGTAGCTACCCAACTGTGTGAAGCAATTACCACAGTAATGAAAGAAGAAGTGTATTTATCGCCAGAAGTTGCAACCTGCTTTTTCCGTTTGTTTAACTTTTATGCAGGGCGATCGTTGAGCGCAGGTAAAGCTATCCACCTAACTGAACGAGAGCAAGAAGTTTTACACTGGTTAGTTGAAGGATCTTCAAATGAAGAAATTGCCCGACATCTTTACATCACAGTTGCTACAGTCAAAGCTCACCTGACAGCTATATTTGAAAAATTAAGTGTCACAAGTCGCACACAAGCAATTGTAAAAGCCTTAAAACTTGGATTAGTTAGTGCTTAAGGCAAGCGATTAACCATCCGTTTAGAAACTAAAATCTTAGTCTTGGCTGAACTTTGAGAAAAATAAACCAAGCTATCCTAAAAGCTTACCGCTGACTGCTAAAAGCTATTTTATGAGCAATTACTTAGCGATCGCTACTGTCACCGCTGCCTTGCAAAGAACTTTGCAGGCTGTAGTACAAGTAGACGTAGATGGCGCAAGAGTGACAATGGTACGACCTAGTAACTTGGGGAGTGGCACGCCAGAAACAGGAGTGAATCTGTATCTTTATCAAGTGACGCTCAATTCCGTGTGGCGAAACAACGCTGATGTGCGGAATCGCAACCGTAAAGGAGAAATGGCCAAGCGATCGCACAATGCCTTAGATTTGCATTACATGATCAGTTTCTATGGCAATGAAGTTGAGTTAGAACCGCAACGACTTTTAGGCAGCGTAGTCCGTACCCTCAAGGATCAATCGACTTTGACACAGGAGATGATTTGGGACACAATCGCCGATTCTAACTTTACCTACTTGGCTGACTCTAACCTCTCTGAACAGGTAGAAGAAATTGACTTTGTGCCGATGGATCTATCTTTAGAAGATTTATCCAAAGTTTGGTCGGTATTCTTTCAAACTCCCTACACCTTGTCAGTCGCCTATCGCGCTACTGTAGTGATAATCGAAGGGGAAGAGTCAGCCCAAAAAGCGCTACCAGTGCGCGACTACAAGTTTAGCGGTGTGATGCCGTTCCCAAATCAGCCAGTGATAGATCGGGTTGTGTCCCAAGCTGGAAGGTTTCAGCCGATCTCGACAGACAGCACATTGGTGATTTGGGGTAAGCATTTGAAGAGTAGTATTACTCAAGTGCGCTTGGGTGAGGTGGAGGTGACACCCTCAGAGGTTCAGGATAACCAGATTGTCTTGCCTCTCTCCTCGTTCCCTGCTTCTTCCCTACAGGCAGGTGTACAAAGTTTGCAGGTGATTCACCGTATCTCAACCGGGACAGAAGCAGTATCGATGGGAGTTGAGTCGGCGGCAACTTCTAGAGGCAACTCGACACCAACATTAAGCTTACAGCGAAGTCTCCAACGCGGTGTGGAGTCAAATGTTGCACCTTTTGTGCTGCGTCCAACCATAACAGAGGTTAGCGTCTCAAATATACAAGAAAGTAGAGATGAGTTGTACTCAGCTGATGTGATAGTGCAAGTCAATGTCACCATTGGCAACAAGCAGCGGGTGGTTATGGCACTCAATGAACGGTCAATTAACAATCCTGTGGCTTATCTTTTCGATGCCTTGCCACGTCGCAATGATACTAACCTGGTGACTGTTCCGGTGCGAGATGTGAAGCCTGGGGAGTATCTGGTGCGTTTGCACGTAGATGGGGCAGAAAGTCTGCTGAGTGTAGATATGGACAAGGGCAGCCCAACATTTCAGCAGTATATTAGTCCGAAGGTAATAATTTCATGAATGTCACGGCTACTAACAACTTGCAGCAAGCTAACCAGCACTCCTTGATGGCAGCACTGGCTCCGGTGCGTCAAGCGTTACAACGTCAAGCGCGGCTGGCGCAAGGGAAGCCGGACAAGGAACAGGAGGAAGAATATTTTTCGCCTCGAAATGGGCTTTCGCCTCATGGGGCATTGGAGAAGCTTTGCACAACTTTTGGGCTGTCGGATTTTGAGCGGGATGTGCTGCTGTTGTGCGTTGGGATGGAACTTGATGCTAGTTGGGCTAGCTTGTGCGCGATCGCTCAAGGTGTCCAAGAGCGGGTGTATCCTACTTTTAGTTTGGCTCTGACAATTTTACCAAACCCGGAATGGAGTGCTTTAACGCCTAACGCTCCTTTACGTCGCTGGCGGCTGCTTGAAGTTGGATCGGGGAATGCACTCACCACTGCACCCCTGCGAATTGACGAGCAGATACTGCACTATATTGCTGGCGTGCAGCATCTCGATGAGCGACTGATGGGCATTGTGGAGCCTGTCGCCGCTGTTAACATTTTAGTGCCGTCGCACCATCAACTAGCTCAAAGGCTTGCTCAGACATGGGTTGAGGCATCACAGGAAGCGGTTTTACCGATTATCTGTTTGTGTGGGGACGACGTTGCCAGTATGCAAGCGATCGCTTTGAAAGCCTGCGAACTTTTAGAAATGAATCTGAACGCCATCTTTGCCAGTAGTATTCCCACTGGCATCAACGAACTTAATAACCTAATGCGACTGTGGGAACGGGAAGCTATTTTGAGTAATAGCGTGCTGTTGCTGGAATGGGACGGCACCGATGCAGGGGAGGGACTCCGGGAAAGCGCGATCGCAACTATGGTAGAGCGCATCCGTTCTCCATTGGTAATTATCAGTCGCGATCGCCGCAAACAACGCCAGCGTCCCCTAATCGCCATTGAAGTTCCCAAAGCAACCCCGAACGAACAGCGAGCAATTTGGCAAGCTGCCTTGGGCGATGCAGCCATTAGCTTAAACGGACACGTCGAAACCTTAGTTTCGCATTTCACCCTCAGCGCCACCACAATTTATGCTGCTTGTGCAGAAGCAAAAGGAAAGCTTGCAACTCAGGCAGAAGCAGAATCCCCGATTCACAATCAATTATGGGATACTTGCCGCATTCAAGCGCGATCGCGTCTTAATGACCTGGCTCAACCCATTATCCCAGGAGCCAGTTGGGATGAGCTGGTATTGCCAGAGACACAACGCCAAGTTCTGCGCGATATTGCCGCCCACGTCCGTCAACGCGCCAAGGTTTACGAAAGTTGGGGATTTGCCGGGAAAGGCGGACGCGGCTTAGGCATCAGCGCTTTATTTGCTGGTGCTAGCGGTACAGGTAAAACAATGGCAGCAGAGGTAATCGCTGGAGAATTGCGGCTAGACCTTTATCGCATTGACTTGAGTTCCGTCATCAGCAAATACATCGGCGAGACAGAGAAGAACTTGCGGCGCGTATTTGACGCTGCTGAAGCTGGTGGGGCAATTCTGCTATTCGATGAAGCTGATGCTTTATTCGGCAAGCGTTCTGAGGTGAAAGACAGCCACGACCGCCATGCCAATATTGAAGTCAGCTACCTGTTACAGCGTATGGAATCATACCGAGGTTTGGCAATTCTCACCACCAATCTGAAAGGTTCGCTGGATCAAGCTTTTCTGCGCCGGATTCGTTTTATCGTCCAATTTTCCTTCCCTGATGCTAATCAGAGAGCCGAAATATGGCAACGCATCTTTCCCAGTAAAACACCAACACAGGGGCTAGAGGCACGTAAATTGGCACAGTTGAATGTCGCTGGCGGTAACATCCGCAATATTGCTTTGAATGCAGCTTTTATCGCAGCTGATGCGGGGGAGCCTGTGGGGATGAAACACGTTTTGCAAGCTGCCAAGAGCGAATATGTGAAGCTAGAAAGACCTCTGACGGATACGGAAGTGAAAGGCTGGGTGTGAGGAGAGGATGCGATCGCTTACTTCTTAAAGATGACAGATATTTCAAATTTCATCTTTTAGAAAGATGTAGAACGTTAAATTTTATTAGGGTGTTTACTACTACCTCAAAACAATATGTAACACTAGAAAAATTATTGATCTCGCTAAATATGAGAGATTCAGCTAAAAACCCCATATTCCTTCTTTAAAGGCATAAGCTAGTAAGGAAAGAAAGAAGCGATCGCTTAAATAAAAATATAATCTTTAAAGAAGGCGATCGCTAATAACTGTATATGTCCTTTGAAAATTTATAACCCAGGAATTTCTGATAATTCACCCTCCAATTCTTCCACAACAAAGCCAGTAACCGCATTCCATTCTTCCACGGTGAAGCTATAGCCAGATTCTTCAGCCATCTTGACAAATGCTTCCAAATTAGGTGCAGAGTTAAGCTTCTCCTTTAAAGCCGGGTCAGCTTGAACAGCTTTGAAAAGTTTTGTAACTTCTTCTTTTGCCATAAATCCATATTTCCATCGCGCTAAATCAATGTTACTTTAACAAATTGAGGAGATATTTTGAGCAACAGCTTCGGCAAAATCGGAGATTTACAGGCGGGACTCCTGTTCTGGGGATTGGAGAGGAGAAAAGACTATTACTAATAGCCAATTTAAAATCCTTTCATCCAAAATTTAAAATCCCATAGTCCACCTATTTATTATTCGGAGAGTTTTCGGTGGCGCTGACAAACATTCCCAAAATTTTACTTAGAGAGTATCTGAGCAGAAATGCACCTCCAATCAGGCTTACCCAATACAATTGGTTAAGCCGATACCAATGGCTGGCACCAATAGTTGATGAAATCAAAACCGAACTAGATCCGCCAACCCCAGAAGAACAAACCGCCCTTGTTGACGCACCGCCACAATTTACCGCCCAAGTCCACTCATTTGAATCCCACTACTCAATTGAATCCCACTACAGATACTATCGTTGCAAGTATAGCGATCCCTTAGCCTGTAACTTGCCGCAACAGACCCTCCAGCGAGAGCCAACAGCCAAGTATTGTTTAGAATGCGGTTTTCCAGCTACCTTACCGGAAAAAAGTGAAATTCGGGGACGGCGCGGCAGATATCGAGTAGAAACTTTAGTCGGAAAGCGCGGTATGGGCCGTCTGTACCAGGGAACCCAACTTTCCGATCAGCAGCCAATTGTGATTAAAGAATACCTGCTCCCCAACCGTTCCTTCAACCAAGAAGAAACCCGCCAGCGCAAGCAAACCTTTGAGCTAGTAGCAGGTTTGAGCCTAGCAGATGGAAGAGTTCAGGATTTGCGCCTGCGTCAGCCTTGGGATGCCATTGCTGACGGGCTTGAGGAACGCTGCTACCTCATTACCAACGGCAATTTAGATACATCCCCAACCCTCAGCGCCTACCTCGCCGCCAGTGGTGCGATGACCAGTTGGCAAGTGCGCCTAGTTCTCAACCAAGTGTTGCAAACCCTGGAATCTCTCCACGGTCAAAAGTTTAGCCTGCCTTCCGGCCAGGTGCAGCAGGGAATGGCTCATGGCAATATCAGCCTTGATAGTTTGCTATACGTAGCAGACAAGGAGAAATTTTTTATACACCTGTGCGATTTGGCTCTCTGGGAACGCTTGTTTGATCCGCCAAACACCGAACTCATCATTCCCACGCCTGCCCAAGATTTAGTAGCATTGGGATATGTGGGCTTTTACCTGTTGGTAGGGCGATCGCTTGACCCTTCCCATCAGCTTATTGACCCCAGAGATGAGCGACAATGGCCTCCCGTAGAGCCTCACCTGAAGACGTTTATCCTTCGTCTTATCGGACTAGGTGTGAGTTTTGAAAGTGCCGAAGAAGCGCGACTCGCTCTATTGAAATTGCCCCCAGATCAACATATTGATATTTTAGTTGTAGAAACAGCGTCACCAGAAGACGACCAAGCCAAGCTGCGTCGCCCTCCCTACTGGCTCTTTGGTATCCTGGGATTGAGTTTGTTAGGAATACTTGTTTGGGCGCTAATCCCCAAATCCCAAGCCGGAAATCTTGCCGATAACGACTTTTTAACTTGCTGCATCAAGGACATCTCTGCTATTCCTGGTGGTAAATTTAATTACACAGCCGAAGAAGCGGGAACCTGGAGCTATATACTGCGACACGCAAACATAATATCCCAGGATAAAACTTTAGAAGAAAAGCTCCTAGAACGTCAGCCAAAATTACAGCTAAATTATCAACCAGAGCCTTCAGGAGAAGCAGCAATAGCAAAAGTAATGTCCGGAAAAGCAAACTTTGCCATCTCCGGTCTGGTTAATGAATTGGCACCAGAGCTGAAATCTAAAGAAGTTGCCTATGATGGTTTGGTAGTGTTTGTTGCCTTCAGCTATGCCAAAAGGGATAAGAGTCTTCCACAGGCTTTAAAAGGGCAGATTACCTTTGAGCAATTGCGTAAACTCTACACAGGCGAAATTACAAGCTGGAAACAGCTAGGTGGCCCCGATATACCAGTAAAACTTTATATTCCCAAAGAAACTGAGGCAGTACGAATCTTTGAGCAACGAGTCCTCAAAAATGACCAAGAAATTGCTTTATTTAGAAGATTAATTCAAAAAGGCGAGCAGCCACCACCTTTGTTTAAAGATCCGTACGCGCAAGAAATTAAACAGATGTCCACTTTTGAGACTCTGCGACAGGTGATTCGAGATTTCGAGGATGATGAAGTTGGGGGAATTGCTTTTGGTACGCTCAGCAAAGTTTTCGGTCAATGTTCAGCTTATCCTCTGGCTTTAATAGATGGAAATAAGACGGCGGTACAGGCTTTAATTCAAGACAACGGTAATCCCGTAAATCCCACAACAGACTTGTGCGATGATAAAGGAAGTTATCGCCCTAACGTTGAAGTTTTCAGAAATAAAAGCTATCCCTTGGGATATCCCATTGCTGTAGTTTATTCTGGAGATAACAGTCGTCCCCCGGTCGGTCAAAAGTTTGCTGAGCTACTGAGAACCCGCGAAGCACAACGCCTGCTGAGTAAAGCAGGGCTGGTGCCTTTGCAACCGCTACCACCAAATTAAAAATTAAAAATTCTTAATTTAGCTCAAATTCGACTTTCCGCTACTGATCGGCACTAAGGTAGAGGCATAAAATAGCAGTAAGGTCTGGGTTTTGGTTATGGTAAATTATCGTTCTCCAGAGGCGCAGAAGGATGCTGTAGCTAATCAGAGCATACAACACTCCCGAAGTGCGCTTTCAAAGACAGCAGCTAAAGTTCTGCAAGATCCTCTACTGCTGCGACAGCTTAGCGACCAAGTATACAAACTGATGATTGAAGATTTGCGCCGTCAACGAGAACGCAGTAGAAACTAAGGAGGATAATTTTGATGGCACTTCCATTGCCACAATCACAGCCATCTGTGTCAAATCAGAATAACGGACAGAATAAAAATGGCACAAGCACTCGCGAACTGAACTACGTTACAGCCAATCGCTTTTATGTAGAAATTCAGAGTAACATTACTGCCTGTTTCACAGAGTGCCAAGGCTTGGGTGTCACTATAAAAGCTGAAAAACGTTTGGAAGGTGGTGTCAACGACCAACAGAGAATTATTCTGGGTCAGGCAGAATTTTCTGATGTGACGCTCAAACGTGGCATCACCAATGATTTAACCTTCTGGAATTGGATTAGTAAAATATTGAGCGATGTTGGACGCAATAAAGGTAATAATTTGCCGAAAAAAGAACGCCGCAACGTCAATATTCTAGTTTTTAACCAGGCAGGAGAAACGATGCAGTGTTGGACGCTAATCGGTGCCGTTCCGGTTTCTTGGAAAGCACCGGCATTAAACGCCGATTCTGGCACAGTGGCTATTGAAGAGTTGACTCTAGCATACGAAAGTTTGCAAGTTGATAACTCCCGTGCTGGCGGCTCCTCCATTTCTGGCGGACGCGATAAATTGGGATACTTCGCCTAGTAATTAGCACAAATATATGGCGGAAATTCAAGACACCCACCCCCATAACAATCTTCCCAATGGAGAAACAACATCCCAGGAACCCCTTGGTTTCAAAAATCCCTTGCTTCCAGCTAATCCGTTAGGACAAAATTTCATTAGCCGGAAATTTCTCTATCCGCTGGGAGCAAGGGCAATTACAGCATTTGATCCTTCGGTATTTTTTTCCCGTGAAATGCCGGATGAAGTGCCGCCGGACAATCCATTTGACAATTCACCCTTTTTCGCCGAATCCCAAGCCTCACAGTTGAGTAAATCGGTTGCAGCCTCTGATGGCATTACGTCAGCAGCAGCACCACCAGTCGTCGCGCAGCTAAAAGAATCCACACTAATACAACCTCGATTGGAAACTGAAAAACCAGTTTTGAGGGCAGAAGTAATTAAGCCTGTAACTGCACCGCAAGTAACTTATAAGATTAATCAAGGTAAGGAAGACAATTCCGCCCTTTTGTCTTCTACTACCGCGCTTTCGGAAACGCTGCCACCTACGATTACCGAAGTAACTCAAATACAACCACGATTAGAAAGTAAAATATCAACTGACAACCCTGAAGTAAGTCAGTCAATAACTGCACCACAAGTAGCTTCTATAGTTGAAGAGAAACAAGAATTCGACGCGGCGACAACACAGCAAGTTAGGATTATAGACGGAACTCAAATACAACCGCAATTAGAAAGTCGAATATCAACTGAAAACTCCGAAGTAATTCAGTCAATAACTGCACCACAAGTAGCTTCTATAGTTGAAGAGAAACAAGAATTAGATACAGCGATAGTGCCGCAAATTACGACTGCCGAAGCAACTCAAATACAACCGCGATTAGAAAGTAAAACACCAAATACAACCGAAGCAATTGAGCCGGGAATTACACGACAAGAAACCTTAGCGGTACCAAAAGCAGCAGAAGAAATTACAGATTCTCAGTCAGAATTTGCAGCTTTAGCTTCTGTCACGAAGTCAGAGGAAACACCACAAGTTACGATTACAGACGTAGCTCAAATACAACCGCGATTAGAAAGTAAAATATCATCTGACAACCCTGAAGTAGCTCAGTCAATAGCTGCACTAGAAGTAGCTTCTATAACTCAAGAGAAACAAGGATTTGACCCTACGACAACGCCGCCAGCTACGGTTACAGACGCAACAATCGTACAAGCATTTAAAGAAAGTAACCCACAACCTGGAAGCCGTGAAGTATTTGAGCCAATAACTTCACCAGAAGTAGCTTCTATAACTCAAGAGAAACAAGAATTCGACCCTACGAAAACGCCGCAAGTTACGATTACAGACGCAACTCAAATACAACCGCGATTAGAAAGTCAAATATCAACTGACAACACAGAAAAAATTGAGTCAGTAGCTGCGCCACAAGTAGCTGATGAAGTAACTCAAGAGAAGCAAGATTTCGCACCAGCGATAACGCCGCAAGTTACGATTACAGACGCAAGCCAAGTACAAACGTTTAAAGAAACAGAAAGACCAACTATAAAAACTGAAGGAATTGAGTCAGTAGCTGCGCCACAAGTAGCTGATGAAGTAACTCAAGAGAAGCAAGATTTCGCACCAGCGATAACGCCGCAAGTTACGTCCGCAGACGCAATAGAACGTCAAATATCGGCTGAGAATACAGAAGAAATTGAGTCAGGAACAGTAACTTCACCACAAGTAGTTGAGGAAGTAACTCAAGAGAAAGAAGAATTTGCACCAGCAACAACGCCGGAAGTTACGATTACAGACGCAACGGTACAACCGCGGTTAGAAAGTAAAATATCAGATGAAAACATAGAAGAAGTTGAGTCAGGAACTGCACCACAGGTAAATTATCTAACAACTCAACAGAAGGAAGAATTCGCACCAGCAACAACGCCGGAAGTTACGATTACAGACGCAACGGTACAACCGCGATTAGAAAGTAAAATATCAGTTAAGAATACAGAAGGAATTGAGTCAATAGCTGCACCAGAAGTAGCTGATGAAGTAACTCAACAGAAGAAAGAATTCGCACCAGCAACAACGCCGGAAGTTACGATTACAGACGCAGCTCAAGTACAAGCGTTTAAAGAAACACCAACTACAAAAGCTGGAGGAATTGAGTCAGAAATTGCCCTTCAAGTAGCTTCCGAAGCCACTCAAGAGAAAGAAGCATTCGCCTCCGTAACCACGCCGGAAGTTACGACTAGAGACACAACGGTACAACCACGATTAGAAAGTAAAATACTACCTACAAAAACTGAAGGAATTGAGTCGGGAACTTTACCACAAGGAGCTTCTAAAGTAAATGAGGCTCAGTCAGAATTCGGAGCTTTAGCTTCTGTCACAATGCCAGAGGAAACGCCGCAAGTTACGACAACGAACTCAATTCAAGTACAAGCCCAATTAGAAACTCAAACACCAGCTACAACCGAAGGAATTGAGCAGAAAACTACACCAGAGGCAGCACCCTTACCACCACAGCCAGCCGCAGGACAAACGATTGAGGTAGCAGCGTTGTCAAACGTTACGGAACCAATGCCATTTTCTGTGAGCCGGAAGGTAGAATCGGTAGAAATACCAGCGATCGCTTCTGAGAAAACGCTTACCCAATCAGACATCACAGCCCCTTCTCTGGCATCTTCCGTCACGACACCAGATGTTCCGCTTGTACAACTTCTATCGGAACAGGAACCCAGGAAGGCAACAGAAGAAGCGGTTTCAGAAATCAATGCACCTTCTTCTGTTGCACCGCTACCGACTCAACTGCATGAAAATTTAGCTCTTCGGGTAGAGGAAGCGATCGCTCCCATATCCTCTGATACTTCTAACAAACAGGTGTCAAAAATTACAGCGAATACAGAAATGGGCGTTGTACAACCTCTGTTAGATAACCAGTTGTCTGCACAATACCAGGTGCCGACAGCTAGGGAAGATTTGGCTGACAAGGTGGAAGGAGCTGCACCCATATCTTCTGCCACTGATAACAAACAAGTGTCAGAAAGTACGCCCAATACACAAGCCAATATTATCCAACCTTTAGGGGAAACAGAGCCTCGCCAGCAGATTGAAGAAATCCCTCAATTGCCTACAGTTTTGACAAATCTATCCATCCTCAGCCCATTAACTCAATCCAATTTGCTCGTTTCCAAATTTCCAGAACAGACAACTCTTAACGTTGAAGAATCCTTGCTCTCGCCTTCAAAGTTACCTAGCCGTATCCAGAAAATGCCAGAAGAAGGGGATAAGGGACAAGGATTTGGGGACTCGGAAGTAAAGCCGCCTTCAATTCAAAGAAGCGTTTCTTCCTCCTTTGAAGAAGAAAAATTGCGATCGCAACAGGCGGGAGATTTACCAGAATCCAACCAATCTTCAATCCCCTTAGCAAAAGATTCTGCGATCGCTAAAACTATACCCACATCATGGTCTAGCATCGCCGATTTAATAGGCGAGACTACATCAGACTCAAGCAACTCAATGATTGTACAACCCCTCTTAGAGGAGAGGGGTTGGCAAGAGCCGATTATTTCCTCGTCAGATTCCAGAAACTCGTACTCAACAGTTGATTCCCCACATACCGATAGGGCGAACGGTGTTATCCAAGCATATTCCAATACCTCCGGGCGCACATCAGCATCCGGGATGGAAGCTCTTAGACAGTTGATGGAATCATCTGGTGGTAGCAAAGTAGAGGCGCATCAGTCAGACGAAGATTTCTCAGAAGACGAAGGAGTTGATAACCTGGAGATTTTGGCTCGTGAAATTTACAGTTTTATAAAGCAACGGTTGGAGATAGAACGAGAGCGTAGAGGTAACAACTACTCCGGTCGCCTGCCTTGGTAAAGTTATACCATTTTGGATTTTGCAAAAATCGGATTAACTTTGCCTTTAATAATAATTGAATTAGGAAAGCCATAGGCAGTTTCAAAAATTTGAATGTCGCACCGCTAAAAAAATGCCAGTAGCATTACTTAGGAGAATATTATGTCCACTACTCGCCTAGTCAAAGCCAAACTTATTCCCAAGATTCCAGCGCAGGGTGTGGATACCATCGAATTTATGTTCAATCCCACCAAACTATCCTTCAATCGAAGCGTTCAAATTAATGCCTCTCAAGGAGCGCGGACTGGGAAGGGACTACCCAAAGTCAGCTTTCAAAGTATTGACCCTTACAAGCTCACCATCTCAGATATCCTGTTTGATACCTACGAAGAAGGCACAAGCGTTCTCTGGTACATCAACAAATTGAAAAAAGCTGTTGAGTTTCCCGATGGTCAAGAGGTTCCACCAGTCTATCTGTTTACTTGGGGCGCTCAGGAATACTTGCGTTGCTTTGTGCAACAATTGTCCTACGAACTGACTATGTTTCTGCCTGATGGTACGCCCGTGCGTGCTTCGGCTAACTTGACACTCCACGAGGTTGATATACTTATACCCCCAGGCAATCCGGAGGCTCCTTCTAGTGTGAACCGCACCGGGGATAGTCGGGAAAACCGCAGTAATAATCAGTAGTCTTTAAGGTCAAAACGCTAGCTATTCTTTAGATGGCGGGGCGATTCAAGTAGATAGTGTCTTGAATTTTAGCCATTGATGGCGGCAGTAAGTATGCTGTGGCTAAAGTTTTTGCTTCGCCCTTGGGATAGATTATGAGGCGGTCGCCTCATAGTAGACAAGGTGGGGAAGGGGTCAAGAGGGAGAAACCAGCCACGTCCACAACTGGGAAGATGTGAAATCAGCAACAGTGAATAATGCCCCAGATGCGTCGAGAACCTTGGGGTCGTGGGTGGAGGCAATACCAATTGTAGTAATTCCTGCGCCTACAGATGAACGAATGCCAGAGGGAGAGTCCTCAAATGCGATCGCTTGTTCGGCACTCATGCCAAAATGATTCAGAGCCAGTTGATAAGGAGCAGGGTCAGGCTTGCCCGCTGTTGCTTCTTCAGCTAAAACAACTTTAGCGAAAGCATCTGTCAAGCCCAAAACTTTGAGCATGAATTCGGCATTCTTACGTGGAGCATTTGTAACAATAGCTCGTTGCAACTTCAATTCCTCCGTCCATGCCAGCATATCCAAAAGTCCATCCAGCGGCTTTAGTTCTGGTGCCAACTCCCGGAAATAAGCTTCTTTATCTTCAGCTAATTGTTCGCCTTCTGCTATCGACAGCTGTGGCAAGATATCTTGAATAATAACTGGGTTAAGCCGTCCGCTAATCCGGGTTTTGTAGAAGGTTTCGTCAATTTCTAAACCGTAGTTTCTCAATATTTCCTGCCAAGCCTTGTAATGGATTGGGTCAGTGTTTACGAGAGTCCCGTCCAAGTCAAATAAAATTGCTTCAAGCATAGTTTTCCAAGCAAGACGGCACAATAGAAGAATATCCTGATTTAAGAAGCAGCACAAATATAGCGATCGCAAAGCGGGATGTGTTCTGTCTGGCGTGTATCTACACCTTTACCAATGTCATCAAACTTTTTGTTATACGGTGCTAACGGTTATACCGGAACCCTCATCGCCAAATTAGCGGTGCAGCGAGGGTTACGCCCTATCCTGGCTGGGCGCAATGCCGATAAATTGGAGCCGCTAGCGACATCGCTTGGTTTAGAACACCGCGCCTTTAGTTTAGACAATTCGGTTGCCGTGGATGCGGCTTTAGGGGATGTAGCAGTCGTACTGCACTGTGCTGGCCCCTTCTCCAAAACCTCACAGCCAATGGTTGAAGGGTGCTTGCGGACGAAAACTCACTACTTGGATATTACCGGGGAAGTCGCAGTCTTTGAGGCAGCGGCTGCCAAAGATGCTGAAGCCAAGGCCGCAGGAGTGATGCTGCTTCCTGGCGTAGGCTTTGATGTCGTCCCCTCTGATTGTCTAGCGGCTTACCTCAAAGCACAGATGCCCTTAGCAACACATCTCGCCCTTGGTTTCACGGCAGGTAATATGTCGCGAGGAACTGCAACGACGATGGTGGAGGCGCAGGATAAAGGCGGTTTGGTGCGGCGTGGTGGGGTTCTTACTCCGGTTCCTGCTGCCTGGAAAACTCGGATGATTGATTTTGGACAAGGCGCAGTTTTAACCACGACAATTCCTTGGGGAGACGTATCGACAGCCTTTTACAGCACAGAGATTCCCAACATTGAGGTTTATACGGCTGTCTCAGAATCCGCTTATCGGGCTATGGTGGCAAGTCGATATCTGGGCTGGTTGCTGGGGTTGCCTATAGTACAGAATTTACAGAAACGTCTAATTCAATCTCAAGCGCCAGGGCCAACAGATGCACAGAGAAAGGAAGGTGTAACTAGGCTGTGGGGAGAGGTGTCAGATTCTGGCTCAAGCAAGCGATCGCGGCTACAATGCCCGGAAGGTTATACTCTCACTTCAATGACGGCTTTGGCAATTGTAACAAAGGTGCTTGCCGGACAGGGGAGTGTAGGTTTTCAAACACCCTCCAAAGTTTATGGTGCCGATTTGATTCTAGAAATTGAGGGAGTGGTGAGAGAAGATATCAACTAGGCTAATGGCTAATTTTCCATTCCCCTCTAGACCTCTTATACTTCTCTCTGACGAGGGCTGTCAATTTTATGCGCTGAATCCCCTCTGTTTGTTGCTGCTATTTAACCTTTTATGTTTTTATTTCTCTCGAAACTGCTACCGCTATTTTTCTACCCTTTGGGACTTGCCTGCGTGCTGATGGTTGTGGCACTTGTATTGTGGTGGAAGCGATCGCGCTGGACTCCTATACCGATTTCTTTGGCTCTGATTGCTCTACTGGTGGGGAGTAATGGCTGGGTGAGTAACGCTTTGATGCGAAGCCTGGAATGGCAAAATCTCC
Organism: Trichocoleus sp. FACHB-6; assembly: GCF_014695815.1. Taxonomy (NCBI): domain Bacteria; kingdom Bacillati; phylum Cyanobacteriota; class Cyanophyceae; order Leptolyngbyales; family Trichocoleusaceae; genus Trichocoleus; species Trichocoleus sp. FACHB-6. The sequence goes on along the minus strand of NZ_JACJOY010000060.1, from coordinate 26,400 downwards.
CAGCCGCAGAACTCCCATCGGCAGAAGCCATCGTCATCTTGGGAGGCGCTACTAAGCCAGCTTCGCCACCCCGTTCCGGTGTCGATTTGAGCGAAGAAGGCGATCGCGTCCTGTATGGTGCCGAGTTATATCGCAAGGGCAAAGCCCCTTTGGTAATTGCCAGCGGCGGACGTATTGACTGGCGACGATCTGGAGCGTCGGAGTCAGGGGATATGGCGGTAATATTGGAAACATTGGGTGTACCAAAAGATGCTATTCTCCAAGATCCCACTTCGCTCAACACCTACGAAAATGCAGTGAATGTGCGGCAAATCCTGCGAGCGCGAGGGATTCGTCAGGTATTATTAGTTACTTCAGCATTTCATATGCCGCGATCGCTGCTGATTTTCAAGCGTCAGGGCATAGAAGCGATCGCCGCACCTACTGACTTTTTGGTAACACAAGCCGAATTACGCGAACCCAACAGCAGCATCCAATCTACAGTGCTGAATGTTCTACCAGACGCGGAAAGGTTACAGCGGTCAACCAGAGCTTTAAAAGAATACATTGGAATAGTAATCTATCGCCTGAGAGGCTGGCTTTAATCAATTTTGGATTTTAGATTTTAGATTGAATTCAAAATCCAAAATAAATAGCCCCTAATCATCATGTCACAAAAGATACTAAGAATTATCCTTGGGACTCAACCAGCTGCTGAAGTCTTTGCCACATATCGCGCAACTCACGATTTTTACCGAGAGGTGGAATACCGGGAAGAGTTAAAATCTTACTCCGAATGGTATTACATGACGGCCGAAAGCAACCGCAAAGAGTTGCAGAAAATGCGGGGTGACATCAACATATTCGGCTGGTTTAATCGCCGTAAGAGGTAAATGGCTAATGGCTAATAGCACTCAACAATTAGCCATTAGCCATTAGCCATTAGCCTACTCAATGATTTCTATTTCATCTTCGCGGAAATGACCTCTAAATTTTTTCTCAAACTGGATTACAACGGGAAGGTTAGCACTTATGGGTTTGCCGTGTAATTCATTTGCAAACCCGATAACTTCACCTTCCCGATCCTTGACATCAAAAGGTTTACCCCTGTTTTCAGGATGGTGATAAACAATTACAGATTTGATGACGCGAACGCGATCGCCAACTTTCATTCTTAAATCTCCGGCTGGGTATCTGAGCCAAACTGGTGCAGTCTGCAAGCGGGGATTCCCGCTTCCACAACATTAAACTGGGAGCATTGCCTATCCAGCGGCTTCTCTCTACCCAGCGTCCAGCAAAGTGCTATTTTGAACAATTTTATATTTTTGCACAGGAAGGTACTAAGGGGGTTGGGGATTAGGGATTGGGGATTGGGAACCCTTGAAGATTCTTCAGCCAGCCCCCAGCCCTTAGCTACTTGGTGGTGGCGGAACTGACGGGATTGGGGAGGGAGCATCCTGTGGTGATGGTGGTGATAGCGGTGATGGGGAGGCAGCATCTGGCGAGGGTAGAGGCTGGGCTGAGGGTGGAAAAATGCGATCGCGCATCTGATTGAACCCCCGTTCATCATATTTCCGCCAAGCGTACAACCCAGCAATACTGCCTCCAATCAGCAGCAGCAATAACCCCAACCATAAAGCTAAAGTTTTATGGCGGCGCTGTCGTGGCGTTGCCGTAACCGGAACTTCTTGAGAAGGCACAGCCTCAGCGTAAACTGCCCCTTCGACAATTTCAGGTTGCAGATTGACTTTTGGCATTAGAGCTTTACTGCCTATCTCCCCAAGGTTGAGTAACACCGGATACTCTGGCGAAACGCGGCAGTAAGTAATTACCACAGACGTATTATCGTGACCATTCTTTTGATTAGCCAACTCAATCCATGACTGAACCGCTGCCTCTAGGGGAATCTTGCTTTGCATAATAGGCTCCACAAAATCCGCCCACGATTGCTCAACCCAGTTGTTATCGCTTAGGCCATCGGAACACAGCAGCAGCAAGCCGTCTTCTTCCACAATGAACCGTTGCACGTTGGGACGCAAAAACTCAGCATCCCGCGTGCCCAACGCCTGCGTAAGTGCGCCAGAATCAGGGCGCTGCAATGCCTCGCGGTAGAAACTGCGCCCCAAGCGCACCTCCCTAGAAGCAACATCATCGTCTACAGTCAGTTGCTGACAGGAATGGGGAGTAATCCAGTAGGCGCGGCTATCCCCAACATTGGCGATGTAGAGTTCGTGGGCGTTGTCTAATAGGGTTTGTGGGTTGGGACTAACCTTTTGTGGCAACTGAAGCGCCATAACTAGCGTCGTTCCCATGCGTCGCCGAGACTCTCTGCCTTGTTCGTCATTTCGGGAGGAAATCAGGTTATTCACCACTCTGATACTTGCTGCCAGCTGCTCCTTCAGGAGGTCAGGCTGCACGATTTCCGTCTGTTCTGCCACCTCCGCCAGAAGCGCCCGCACTTGCAACTTCAGGGATTGTACTGCTAGAAGGCTGGCAACCTCTCCGCCTTCGTGACCGCCAATTCCATCGCAAACGATACTCAAGTGGGGAAGCAGTGGGTCATTCAGAGAAGTGTAGTCTGCTTTTGAATCCTGTACTGTGGGATAGCAAGTATCTTCGTTGTGGTCGCGCTGAGGGCCAGTATCTGTTGCTCCAGCAACCCGTAAGCGCAAGGGCAAAAGGGCGGCTTGTTCCAGTAATAGCTGATTCAGCTTTTGGGCGATCGCCTTCTGGGAAGTATTCCCGGCTTGCATCTGTTCGCATATCTCTAAAACCTGCGTTACCACAGACACATGTATCAATCTACACCATCTAGCCCATAACGAACCCAGGTGATAGAGACTCAAAGCAGAAGCTGCGCTTTCTTCCAGTGGCAGTTCCACAAATGCCTGGGTAACAACATCGGACTTGTCTGATGCACCATTACCGTTATGTGTTGGGGAAAATCCTATACCCGTGTCTTCGACTGGATCGGCGTAAAGTTCCAATAGGCGCACCCGCCACCCGTCTACCCGAAGATTATCTTCCACTAAAAGGCTATAAGATACACCATTATCTGCTAAAGGTTTCCAAAGTTCCAAAATTTGCCAAAGCCAATAAATCTGACGCACTGCTGGTGCTTGTGGCAAAGCTTCCACCAAAGAAGGGACAAGCTTGCCAGTCGCATCTATTGGCGCATTTTCCAGTAAGAGAATTTCGGCTGCTGCTGTCGAAGTTTCTAGCACAGCGTAGCCATAAGCCTCCGGGACGTGGAGGCGCTGGGGATACAAACGCAGGTAAGGGTAAACGCTGTTTGGCAGCTGTTCGGGGTGAGGAGGCTGTTCGGGAAGGGTATCCTGCCAAATTTGAGGTGCAACAACCTGATATCTGCCTTGTACTAACTCGCCAGGTGGGATCGTTGCTGCGGCTGGGTTAGCTGCCCAAAGATAGCGATGTCCTAAGAGGATGTCCTTCGGTTCGCGTTGAAACTGGGAACTGTTCATAAATTAAAGTTTTTATACAAAAATCTTAAATCATACTGTCAATAAGAAAAATTGAGTTTTTTCCTCGGAAACATAGATGAAGTGTTGTAGTAAATAATAAAGTCACGATGTCTTCCAATCCTAACTGGCTAGAGTGGAATAGTGGATTGTACCTCAATAACTACACTCACGCCTGTTATTAAGAAGGGATTGAGTTTTATGACAATCTGGTTACTGGTAAGGCAAATAAATACCTCTCCACTTATAGCGTTGCTGGGAGGCTTCTTTGGATTGAACCTGACTATGTTTTGGTTAATAGTAGGGGCAATGCTTTGCTTGGTAGAACTGTTTGTACCAACGGCTTTTACGGCCTTTATGATGGGCATGGGGGCTTTTGTGGTGGCGCTGGTTACTATGGTGCTACCACTGAAGGGGGCTTTTCAGGTGGCGCTTTGGCTGGTGCTTTCCACTGCTTTCGTCTACCTCAGCCATCGCTTGATGCCGAAGCGTCGGGTATCGTCTATTGAAAATGCGACCGAGGCTCAAACCGTTTCAGAGATTTTGCCAGGAGAGACGGGTAGGGTTCTATACGAAGGTAGTTCTTGGCGAGCAAGGTGTGGGGATGAGAAACTAGCGATCGCTCCCAATCAAAAAGTTTACATTGTGGGACGCGAAGGCACAACTCTGATTGTGCTGCCAGCAAATCTGTTGAAGTCATAGCCCTAGTATTCTAATCGCTTGACGAGTTACAAAGAACGAGGTTTAAAATGGAATCATTTTTTAGTTTACTCATAGCTTTAGTCCTGGGTGGTTCTGCCCTCTCTGGTGTCAAAATTGTGACCCAAGGAAACGAAGCTTTAGTGGAAACTTTGGGTAAATATAACGGTAAGAAGCTCAAGCCCGGTCTAAATTTCGTTATTCCAGTTTATGAAAGAGTAGCTTATCAAGCAACCATTCGGGAGAGAGTTTTAGACATTCCTCCCCAACAATGTATTACCCGCGACAACGTTTCTATGACTGCTGATGCCGTAGTTTACTGGCGAATTTTGGATTTAGAGAAAGCTTACTATAAAGTGGAAAATCTCCAGTCAGCAATGGTGAATTTAGTATTAACTCAAATTCGCTCAGAAATGGGTAGATTGGAACTAGATGAAACCTTTACAGCCCGTTCTCAAATCAATGAAATCCTGCTCAGAGATTTAGACGAAGCTACCGATCCTTGGGGAGTAAAAGTCACGCGGGTAGAACTGCGAGATATTGTTCCTTCCAAGGCGGTACAGGAATCGATGGAATTACAAATGTCGGCAGAACGTCGCAAACGGGCGGCAATTCTGACATCCGAAGGCGAACGAGAATCAGCAGTTAACTCTGCTAGAGGTAAGGCTGAAGCGCAAGTTTTAGACGCAGAAGCTCGTCAAAAATCTGCAATTCTGGAGGCGGAAGGTCAACAAAAAACAATCATTCTCAAAGCTCAAGCCGAACGCCAACAGCAAGTTCTTAAAGCTCAGGCTACAGCTGAAGCGATGCAAGTGATTTCAAGAATCCTCAAAACTGATGCCAATGCCCAAGAAGCTCTGCAATTCTTAGTAGCCCAAAACTATATCGAAATGGGGACGACGATTGGCAAGAGTGACAGCAGCAAGGTGATGTTTATGGACCCCCGCAGCATTCCTGGGACTTTGGAGGGACTTCGCTCGATTGTGGGAGAATCTAATCAGCCGCAATTTTTAGATTTAGACGAAGACGCTTAATTAGTTAATGGCTAATGGCGATGAACAATTAGCCATTAGCTATTCTTCAGTTAGCTGTTTTCACTAGCAACAGGAGCGATAGAGCAGCGATCGCATAGTCCAAAAAACTCCAGCGTGTGGTAAAAAATCTTAAAAGAGTGGGACTGTTGCAACTGGGTCTCCAGATTATGAACTGGGCATTCGTTGATGGGGATTGAGTCTCCACACTGCAAACAAGTCAGGTGATGCTTGTCTTGCTGGACACTGCTGTAGAGCGATTCGCCACTAGCCAACGTCCGCACTTGCACTACGCCTTCTAGTTTCAAAGCTTCCAAAGAGCGATAAACTGTTGCTAAACCCATACTCTGGTCGCGGCTGCGAAGTTCTACATAGATATCCTGAGCTGAGACAGCTCGGTTCATTGTCTTGAGCAGGTTCAGAATCCGATCCTGAGAGCGGGTGCGTTGGGCTTTCATGGTCTAATCTGGTGCGAGATATTCTTAATCTTTTCAGGTTTTAACTGATAACAGTCTCTATTTCCACGTTAGATCATCGAAAGATCACCCATCTTGCACCCGTCCAGCTTTAAAATAGTACATCTGTGACATTGGAAGTGAAAAATTGGGGAATCGTCTGTGAATCTGAAATATCAGGCTAAAATTTACGTGACGCTCCGACCTTCGGTTCTCGATCCAGCTGGCACGGCCGTACAGTCGAGTTTGCAGCATTTGGGATATGAAAATGTCGAGCAGGTGCGAATCGGGAAGTACATTGAGCTGATGGTAACGGCATCTGAGGAGGATGAGGCGCGTCAGCAATTGGATCGGATGTGCGATCAATTGTTGGCAAATCCGGTAATTGAAAATTATCGGTTTGAATTAATTGAGGTGGAAGCGCAGACAGGCGTGATTTAGGTGGCTTACCCCATCCCAACCCCTCCCCGTCAACGGGGAGGGGCTAAGAAGGAAGGAGGGTTTTTGGGAGAAGGAAAAAAAATGAAATTTGGGGTTGTGGTTTTTCCGGGTTCAAATTGCGATCGCGATGTCGCCTATGTGACTCGCGATTTGCTTTCTCAGCCGACGCGAATGGTTTGGCATGAAGAAACTGATATTTCCGATTTAGATGTGGTGGTGATTCCGGGGGGCTTCAGTTACGGGGATTATCTGCGTTGCGGCGCGATCGCTCGTTTCTCCCCAGTAATGAAAGCAACAGTCGAACACGCCTCACAGGGTAAGTTTGTCTTGGGTATTTGCAACGGTTTTCAGGTGCTAACTGAGGCGGGATTGTTACCTGGGGCTTTGGTACGAAATCGGGATTTGCATTTTATTTGCGATCGCTCTCCTGTCAAAGTTGAGCGCACTAATCTCTCTTGGACGCAAGAATACAAATCTGGGCAAGTTATCACATTACCAATTGCCCACGGCGAAGGTCAATATTACGCCGATGCCGATACTCTGGCAAAGTTGGAAGATAACAATCAAGTCGTCTTCCGCTATGAAGGAGACAATCCCAACGGTTCTATAAATAATATTGCAGGTATTTGCAATATTAAGGGCAATGTGCTGGGAATGATGCCGCACCCAGAACGCGCCTCAGACGCTATGTTGGGCGGCACTGATGGCATAAAACTGTTTCAAGGGTTGTTAGCGGCAGTTGGTGCAGTGGCGTAGTGGCGGTTTGAGCGAGTGGTGTGGTGATTGTAGGCGATCGCTGCTAGGCTGGCGACAAGACAAGTGCTTCCCAGCCACAGCAGGATGTAGGTAGGAGCCATCACCACGCCTATCTGGAACCAAGTCCAGACGTGGAACACCATCACTAAAGCAAAGAAAATTGCCGCGATCGCACTCCGCCATACTTGAACTTGCGGACGACGGCGTGCAGCGGCAACCATTGTCAGCGTGGTAGCAACCAAGTTGGCTGGAACCAGAAACGCACAAATGGCGATACAGTGGGTGCGCGAGAATTCCGATAATATATTTAAGTCGAGCATTATTTCATTGTATCGAATTGCAAAATTTTACAAGACTTTTCTTTTTAGAGAATCACACTCTCTGCCGTTGATAACATTTATTCACATAGACAGGCGATCTCTTTCTTAAAAAAGAGTATGAGCGCGTCTAAATAAAACTACATAATTTGTTTTAAATCTAATACAAACCCAGGTAAAACATCTTCCCCTAATAAAGTTGCCGGATTTTCTAGAATTTCCACATCCTGACCTTGACGATAGATTTCCACTCGCTGGTTTTTTCGGTCTATCAACCAACCCAATCTAGCGCCATTTTCCATGTACTCTTGCATTTTCTCTTGCAATTCTTTGAGAGAATCACTCTTTGATCGCAACTCAATCACAAAATCGGGACAGATGGGAGCAAATCCCTGTTGTTCTTCGGCGGTTAAAGCGTCCCAGCGATCGCGACGAATCCAAGACGCATCAGGGGAACGATTTGCGCCATTAGGTAGTGTGAACCCACTTGACGAGTCGAAGGCAAGCCCTAGATTATTCTGAGAACTCCAGACTTCTAGTTGGGCAGCTATTTTGATGTTACGATTTCCAGTTTCGCTACCTGTAGGTGGCATAATAATTAATTCTCCCGCTGCTGTGCGCTCAAATCTATAATCGCGGTTGTTCTGACACAGCTTCCAAAACTGCTCATCAGTCAAATCGATTTTCAATTCGAGAGTTGAAGGCAATGCGATCGCAGCCGTTTGCATAGACTTATCCCAACATCTTCCTCTGGTATACACTTTCTAGTCTAGTTGTGAGCTACAACCTGACGCATCATCTCGTTTTAATAGCATTTAATAGTTTTTTTTATTTCCATCTACAGGCTGACAAAAGGTTCCATCTTTAGGAAGTTAGGAATAAAATTTATAAACTTTATTATTAATTAATGTAAATATCTGAACCGAATAAACGTTATCTACGGATTGTAAGAGTAACAAAGGAATAGACCCAGTATTATGAATTCGCTTACTAACTTTAAGGCGAAAAGTACGCCAACAGCTCAATTAAAATCCACAAATTACGATCGAGCCGAGCAGCAATTTATAAATCTGCTCGAAATGGAAGATTTAGACAAGAAAATACAAGCACAACCAGCGATCGCTACTGACTTTGAAATGGCAATGGAAGCGGCGCTGAAAAGTGCATATGAAGACGCACCCGGCGATGATGCCGCACACCGCTTTTTACAGCGTATACTTTATCGCATTAATCGCCTCAAACTGTTTTGGTACGACGATCTGCGACACTACACTAATGAGCGGTCTATCTACTTGCAATTAGTGCGCGACCAAATTGAGGAAGCTTGGCAAGACTGGGAAATAGCCCAAATTGACGTAGCTGCACTACAAAAACTTGATCCCAAGCAAGCGCTAATTGATCGTGTAGCTGCCGATCTCGATCCATCTTTGTCAGATGATAGTCGCTATCTGCGGGAACAGATGACTGAGGCAGGTTATCGTCACCTGCTGGCGATTGGTTCCTTTGATGGCTTAGTCGAAGGCAGCCGTCTGTCTCGCATCCTGGGTGGTGCGGCAAATGAGGTGCAGTGTACGCTCACCAAAGTGCTGCTAGAAGAGTACGGTAACGGTCGTTATACTCGCAAGCATTCTACATTTTTTGCCCAGATGCTTAACGAGTTTGGGATGAACACCGAACCAGAGGCATACTTTGATTTAGTACCTTGGGAAGTGCTGGCTTGCGATAATCATAACTTTCTCGTGACCGAGCGCAAAATCTACTTCTTACGCTACTGCGGTGGACTGACCTATTTTGAAGTGGCTGGCCCTTCATGGTACAGGAACTATTTAGCCGCAGCGCAACGGTTGCAACTATCAGCGGCGGCGATGGGTTATTGGGAACTGCACATTAAGGAAGACGAACGCCACGGACAGTGGATGTTAGATGATGTAGCTTTGCCTCTAGCGGAACAATACCCAGGTGAAGCGTGGCAGCTGGTGCTAGGGTATGACCAAGAGAAGCTGATGGGCGATCGCGCAGGTTCCGCCGTCGTTCGATCTGTCCGCCAAGCCGAAAGGTAATTGGATTTCTAACTTTCTGTCGTTGTGTAGGGCGTATTTTGAAAGTATGCCCTCAACGAAATAACCCCAGCATATAGCTCAATACGGTTCACTTAAAGCTAAAAATCTGAACATTAAGTACACCATATTGGCATATAGCTAGGGTAATTTTTGGTGAGCTACCGACCTTGATAGCGCAGCTGCCTACCTGATTGACTGACAAATATCGGATGTGTAGGCTGGGTTTCATGAACTCTACGCACCACTGGTGCAGTTCGTTGAGTTTCGCTTACGCTCTACCCAACCTAAGATTTTTCAAGGGTTTTAGGAGTTTTGTCAGTCAATCAGGCTGCCTACAGTAATTATTGTATCCAGAAGCACAGCTTAACTTAATATCAGGTCAATTCTTTAGGTATAACTAAGTCTCTCTTTGGGTAGGAGTGGTGGCAAACAATAGCAGTTACTCTGCTTTACATAGGATAAATTTGGACAAAAACAGCAAATACCTCTGGCCATTCCAACCCTAATCAAAACAAGAATTTTCCTGAATCGGTGCTGCGCGATCGCAAAACCTATGACTGTTTTCAATTCAACCGCCAATTAACTTGCCGATACCTTGTTGGCAACATCAAAAACCACAGCTCTCTAGAAAATTAAGAGAAAACATTACTATGAAGCCTTCTCATTTGTCCAGAATCTTGTTTGCTGGTACTTTTGCCCTAACTGTAGCCACTCTACCCTTAGCTGTGCCTACTTCTGCCCAGACTGGCGGTGGTGCGGGTGGTTCGGGTTCCGGGACTGGCGGTGCAGGTAGCACTACTGGAACAACTGGAACGACAGGAACAACTGGAACGACAGGGACTGGTGGTGCAGGTAGCACTACTGGAACAACTGGAACGACAGGAACAACTGGAACGACTGGAACGACTGGAACGACAGGGACTGGTGGTGCAGGTAGCACTACTGGGATAACAGGTGCAGATAGCACAACTGGAACGACTGGGACGACAGGGACTGGTGGTGCAGGTAGCACTACTGGAACAACTGGAACAACTGGAACGACTGGGACTGGTGGTGCAGGTAGCACTACTGGGATAACAGGTGCAGATAGCACTACTGGAACGACTGGGACGACAGGGACTGGTGGTGCAGGTAGCACTACTGGAACAACTGGAACAACTGGAACGACAGGGACGACTGGAACGACTGGTGCAGATAGCACTACTGGAACGACTGGTGCAGGTAGCACTACTGGAACGACTGGAACGACTGGTGCAGGTGGTTCAAGTTCTGGGACAACCACGGCTCCTTACGGTACCACGACAACTCCCGGTGACACGACTGGGACAACCACGGCTCCTGATGCCACGACTGGGACAACTACGGCTCCTGATGCCACGACGACAACTCCTAGTGATACTACGGGAACAACCACTTACTCTGGAGTTCGTTCTGAAACACGCGATAGCAATTCCTGGGGCTGGCTAGGTTTGCTTGGTTTAATCGGTTTAGCCAACTTGTTCCGCAACCGTCAAGAACCTGTGCGTCAACGTTAATCCAAACTGCTGCGAGTGCGGATGGCAATAAGGTGATGGTGGCGAATTCTGGCTGTTGATATTAAAACGCTTAATTTCAACAGCCTAGACAACGCCTGAGATAGACAATTCCCAGAACACAATTTCAAGACGTGTGTTCTGGGAATTGCTGCGATCGCAAGTTTGTTTTAGTATTCAAAGCAATAAAGCTTTTTTTTCAGTAATATATCTTAAATTTAAGAGTAATGAATATATATACAGATCCCCGACTTCTCAAAGAAGTCGGGGATCTCGCATTCACAAATCCTTTAGCGGTGCTATAGCCTAATATTTTTTAGATGGGTTTAAGAAAAAAACCTGGGAGTTTCTGGGTAGGAAGCCAAGGGCAATGTTAAGGATTTTTACAATAGCGAGAAGCTGCGTAATCGTGACATACGCGATCGCGCAAAGCTCGACTACAACCCGGAACGCTTCGCGCACGGGGAGCGAACCTAGCAAAGTGTATTGGGGCCATTTTGCGTCAGCTCTCTTCCCAGTTCTGAAGGAACTTGTATGCTGTAGACTTTACGCTTACCGCATAGCCGGACTTATCGCATTAGTTTGTACCTTCTGGCTCATGAGTCTAGCGGAGACTTAGGAGTTAGTGCCTTATTTTCCAAACCCTTGTAGAAGCTCCCAGGAGCGTTAACCACAGGTTCTGATCTGTTGTCCTATCAACAACATAACCGCTATTGTTTTCACCACCGTCTACCTGAAGAATTGCTTCAACGTTAAGAGGGCGTGTAATTTTTCATACAGAAAAGCCCCTGACTGACATCCAGCCACAACTTAAAATACACAACAAAATACTGGGTTTATGAAGTTTCATTTCAACGCAAAACCTAGTGGCTTGAAGGGGCAGAAGTATTTATTAATGGTTGTTACAAATGGAGTCTAGGCAATTACCAAGCCACTATATGAATGTCTAAAATCAAAATATGATCACAAAGCGTTATAACAACCAACAAATCCAATCGTTCGCCCAATCAGTTTGGAACGATGGCTATTGCGTGTTGCCCAATTACTTCTCTCCAGCAACACTCAATTCCTGGCGTGAGGCTTTCGCGCCAATGCTCTCGGATCACATCGCCCGCGAAGGTAAGCTGCGTAATCGCGGCACATCCCGCTATTATGTCACCCTTCCCTTCACTGCTCCCTTTGCTGACCCCAGTATCTACGAAGATGACGATATTTTGGCAATTGTTGAGCTATTGGTAGGCAAAGATGCAGTCATGTGTCAGCTGGCGACGGACACGCCCTTGCTGGGATCTGAATATCAAGATGTGCATAGGGATGCGCCGCCACTTTTCCCGGAAACTGGTGAAGAAACACCACCTTTCCAGCTTGCAGTCAACTTTCCACTCGTAGATATAACCCTGGAAAACGGCCCGATGGAGATTGTGCGCGGTACGCACATGATCTCAAAGGAGGAAGGACTGCGCCGCATGGAGTCGGGTGAAATAAAGTTACAACCGATTACGATGCGACTGGGTGATGTGATGATCCGCGATGTGCGGGGTCTGCACCGGGGTACTCCTAACTATACGGAAACACCACGCCCGATGGTGGTAATTGGCTATAGTCGTCGCTGGCTATATCGTCCGGAGGTGTGTATTCATGTCCCGCGTGCTAGTTACGATACCCTCTCGGAACGCGCCCGCCATTTGCTACGTTTTAATCCGATTGTCGAATCCGTTGATGAAAAACCCAAAGTTGAGGTTTATCAGTCTTACGCTTACTAAGAATATCTAATTGGATTAAAACCGATACCTAAATTACCCTGTTTACCCATCTGCATTTTGTTTAATATTTGCAGATGAGACAGGGCAATTGGTTTTAGGAGAATTTCTCTGATGTTTGGGATAGAATGCGATCGCATTCCATCCCAAAGTTTCTTTTTTCGTCTTAACAAAACTTAAACAATTTATCAGGGGCTAACGTAGATCCAAGCTTATGCCAGAAGTATTGTATTCAAGCCCCTAAAACGCTTCACCAAAGGCTTTTGTATAAAAATTTACAGATAAAATCAAAACTGGATCGTGCCTTTAGGCAGACGAATAGATAAAACAGCAGGGTTAATTTGTAGTAGATTGGCTAATTGGCTTCCAATGGCGATTGAGCAGCGTTAAGGGGGCAATAAGAATACTTAATAGAAAAACTACTAATACTGCAAGTTTTCCAAAAGCTGTGGAGCCGGAACTGTAGTGATATTGTGGATTGTTATGGCTGGATACAAAAAGTCGATTATCTTATCTACACAGGTTGGTTCTGACTCATTCACCTAATCTTTAAATCTACGGCTTTCTGTCACCGTTACTGAAGAAAACAGCTGATGGATAGGAACCAGTTAGTATGTGTTTTTTAGAAAAATCCGCAGATAAACATAGATAAAGACGTTCATAAAGAAGGTGGAGCCAGAAATGATATGAATTTAAATCGATTTTCTCAAGAGATAAAGGTTGCACACTGGCGTGCAGCTACTTTGAACGAGTGCGCTCGTAAATCGCTTTTACAGCAACAAAACCTAGTATCAGAATCTTTTGAGGAACTGTATGCTGCTTTGGAAAAACTTCAAGTAGCTCAGGAGCAGTTAAGCTTATTAAATCAGAAGCTTGCTGCGGCTCACCAGGTAGCCCAAGGGGAACGCCAGCGCTACCAAGACTTATTGGAATTTATCCCAGATCCCTGTCTGGTGACTGATATGGCAGGGGTCATTCAAGAGGCAAACGGCGCTGCGGCGACGATGCTCAACGTCCCGCAGCGGTTCTTGGTGGGTAAGCCGCTGGTTCTGTTTGTAGTCGAGCAAGAGCGTCGAGCGTTTCGTTGGGAACTAAATCGGCTCTGCCAAGTGGATCGGCTTGAGGAGTGGAAAGTGCATTTGCGATCGCGCGATAGGGAGCAGTCTATGGATGTGTCCCTGACGGTGGCTACTATCCGCAACTGGGGAGGCAAAGCGATCGCTCTACGCTGGCTTCTACGCGACATCACTCTGGTTGAGCGAGCAGGAGAAGAACTGCGGTTACTCAAAGAAGCTGTGCAACAGATTGAAGAGTGCATCATTATCACATCAGCCGAACTTGAAGAACCGGGGCCGAGAATTCTCTTTGTTAACCCAACTTTTACTAAAATTACGGGCTATACTCCCGAAGAGATTATTGGCAAAACACCACGTATTCTGCAAGGCGCTAAAACAGATCGCTCAGTCTTAGAGAAATTGCGTCGGAACTTGTCGCAGGGACAACCATTTCAGGGTGAGATAAGAAACTACAGCAAGGATGGTAAGGAATATAAGGTGCAGTTGAATTGCGCCCCGATCCACAACGAACGAGGAGAAATTAAGCATTTTCTCTCCCGCCAACGTTACATTCCTCTAGAGCATTCCAATGATGCAAATTGTTTGGAAACCCCACCCTCACCGTTTACGGTGAGGGTGGGGTTTCCAAACAACAGTGATTTTTTTTCAAGCATAGCGATAATGCGATCGCGCTCGAAATTTCTTTGCGAACATTAACTTGTGGATAAATGGAAATTGCTGACATAATTCTGCACTGATTGCCAGCCATGTAGAAAGTGGGTTGAGTAGAGGAATCTCACCCAAGACGCATAAGTATTTGTTGGCTTTCTCAACCCAAGTAAAACTTTTCTATAATTAAGTATTAAATTGATAATCATTATTAATTAAAATTGCGATAACAAAATAAATTTTAATGTTCTTCATTTCAACAATTCCTTGCTGTTGCACATATGAAAGTTTAGAAGCACAGCCAATCTCTTGCACACGAAGAAGTTATAAATTTTAAACCTAAAACTATTTTTAAATAGACTGTATTAGTTACAGAGGAGCGGGTTTTAAGGGTGCATCTCTCATCACTGATAATCTGCACTATCGATTCTTCGGTCTTTGGGATGAGTACAACGTCGTTACCAATGCGTTACGCTGTCTGATTGCTGGGCATACTTTTGTGACTGCTGAGGATGTAGTAAGACTACCTACACCCCCGATTTTGTCGATATTAGCCTGGTGTTAATTAACTAATAAATATGGAAACTAAACAAAACCAACACAGACTACTAATTATTGCTGGTATCCTTCTTGGGATGGGCTTCGCAGGATTTTTTGATGGCATCATGCTGCATCAAATCCTTCAATGGCACCATATGCTAACAAGCGTTCAGCCTACTACGAACATCGGCAATTTTGAAGTAAATACCTTCTGGGATGGTCTTTTCAATGCCAGCACATACGCCATGACTATAGCTGGACTCGTGTTGCTGTGGCGTGCGGGTTTGCGTGGCGATTTTGTGGGGAAGTCAAAGACTTTTGGGGGAGCTTTGCTTGTTGGTGCAGGTGCTTTCAACGTAATTGAAGGGATAATTAACCACCACATTCTCGGCATTCATCATGTAAAATCTGGCCCTAATGAACTTGCCTGGGATATCGGATTTCTCATCCTAGGTGCGCTTCTTGTTGTAGTCGGCGGGATTCTATGGCGAGATGGAGGACGGGAAATCGCACCTACTGAAATCAAAAGCTAAAATTGTAAATTTTGTGTTTTGAATTTTGTATTCAAATATTCTTGAATTTAGGCAACAATTGGAGCCAATTTACAACTTTAAAAAAATAACCATAGGTTCTCAAATTAAAATTTGAAGACAGCGAACAAATAAAAGGTAATATAACGTGTCTTAAGATAGATATTATAGATAAGTGGTGGCGCTGGATATATTAGCTTTCATGCTTTCCTAGCAATACAATAAGCAGGGTAGGAAGCGATCGCACTCACTTGTCGGATGTATCCCAATGCTAGCAAATATATCCCTACGCTACTCAGGTACATTGCTTGTGGTTTCCCATCTTCCTTTAGGAGGAGCAACTATTGCTACTTCAGAAATGTTTTTGTATTGTATTTAACAGACTAAATTAACAGTAAGCTGTATCTCCGGTGGGAAGATAGAACAACCCCGGTAAAGGTAAGTTTAAGGTACGGCTGTGGAGTCAACGTTTCTGTGGAAAAAAGCGTGACTAAAACCACAAAAATATCAAAGTAATTCTGCATTTATAGGTGGAGGGAGATATGGAAGTAAGCGATCGCATACATGGTATTGGAGTATTTTCTAACCGTGAAGAAGCCCAACAGGGAATCAATGAATTAAAAGCTTCAGACTTCCCAATGGACAAAGTTTCTGTTATTGCTAGGGATGCAGACCACAACGATCAGCTTAGCGGTGCGGAGATGAGCGATCGCGTTGGTAGTCAAGATGTAGGATCTGCAACAGGAGTGGTGGCTGATGCTGTCACAGGCGCTACCTGGGGTACTGTATTAGTTGGGTTGACCAGTCTAGCAATTCCCGGTGTAGGCCCAGTCTTAGCCGCGGGTTCCCTTGGCGTGGCGCTACTTACTGGCGTGGCGGGTACTGGATTGGGAGCATTAGCTAGTAATAATTTGGTTAAGGCGATGACCGATTTAGGCATTCCCGAAGAACAAGCTAGAGCTTATAGCGATCGCCTCCATCTAGGCAAGTATTTGCTTATAGTAGATGGCTCAGATGAGGACATTCATCGCGCTGAAGCAATCTTAAGCAATAAGGGTATTAAAGATTGGGGCATTTTTAATCCCGCACAGGTTTAATACTCAGGACAGCACAAACAAAGGATGATTCTTGTAGGGCGGGCCGGAAGGTTCGCCCTCTTTATTAGGGGAAGCTGGGATTTTTCTCTTCACTAATTCCCAATTCCCGCCTAATACAAGTGATGTTTAGCCTACCTTTTCTATCTTAATACATATTGACTTTACCCGCCTTCCTTATTTTGGTAGAAAGTCAGCCTTAACCTGGGATAGAGGCTGTTAAAAAATATTACGTGTTACTTTATATGTAGGCACAAATATGCTCTTAGAAGGAATACCTTTCCAAAATATCTGCGATAAAACAGCGATCGCTCTTATCAAGATGTTTTATCAGGGTTTAAATTTCACCATTAAATATCCAAAGCGAGCCTACTAATACCAATTGGCTTCATTAGCGCTACACTTGCGATTCTTTAAACTCTCCTTTTTTAAGGAGAGTAGGAAAAATATAGTGTATAGCATCACACAGAAAAATTGGTAAAAGTCTAAGTAACGCTTACGCATCTATCCGGTCTACCCTTTCGGGGATAGTTTGTGCTGAGAAGCTTTAAAAATAATTTTTTTGAATTGCTATGACTAGCGGTATTTTGCCCACCAAAAGTTCTCAAACCATACAGAACATTCAATCTTTAGAACTTTCTCTTTTGATGACCAAGCTCAAAAATAATATTTGGGCATTTGGAATTCCATCTTGGCTTTTTGGAATCACAGATAGAAGCTTTGCTTCATTGGCTGATGGATATATCTCTCCAATAGAAATTTTCCAATTATTGACCGCCTTTTTCTTCTTTGGAAGTTGGCTGTGTTTGAAGCCAGAGCAAAGCTTTAATAGCGGTGGTGTTGACACGATACAAAGATACCGGAAAGATTCACATCCTTATCTGGATGAAGTATATATATCTACAGTTCAATCCAGAATGGTTGAATTGCAAGATCAACATATGATCAGCCAGGAATATATTTTGCCTGTTCCCTATCTCTGTCAAATCTATCATTTGTTGAATTTAAAACATCTGGAGACGATTCACAATTTCAGCCTGAATAACTTAAAAGTCATTAATGTTAGCCAGATTCAGCCAACAGAAATGGGTGGGATGGTTAAGTTTCAGACAATTTTAGATTCTCCAGCCAATGCTCTGAGAATTTGGAGACAGCCGATAGTTGAAGCGGGATTAATATTGCATACTCCCTATACTGTAGAGCTGATAATTCCGGTCTACAACAACAAACATATAACTGTAATGTTTAATGCTATTCCTCTGAATGAGAACGAGCATAAGTTGTTTATAGACATCTACAGTAATCTGGAATGGCCCAAACCGTTGTTACAAACCATCTTGCATTTTGCCGCTTGTTTGACACTGTTTGAAGATTTACCCTACTTGCGTAAACTAGCAGAAAGAAATATATACCGTTTAGTCAACTTAAGTGGGCTTTCAGATCGAGAAACAATGTGGCTTATGAGAAGATTCGTTGAGCTATATGGTGCGAGGAACCTAGAACCTCAACCACTTAGAGCAATTGAAGCAGTAGGGGAATAGGTGGCTGGAAGGGAGATTTCTCAATTTCCAATCTAAAATCATCCAAAATCGATATACCTTCAGCACGAACAGGTAGAAGCGATCGCGCAAAAATTTCATCTAACACTACAACCAGAGTATCCGGTGGTGCTGTAACCCTCGTTAACACTCCGCCCAAAACAGGGTATCAAGATATTGGTGACTCAGCGCTAAGCGATCGCCTATTTCAATTTCAAAACCTCACCCAAGAGCAACGTTTTTTTTCGGGGAAGATAAATGTTCCAGACGCAATATATCGCGTTTCTACAGGGCTGGGGTTAAACGTAGCGCATTCAAACGAGAATCGCCATAAATCAGCTCTAAACGCTGACACTTCCTTAAAGAAATGCCAGCGTTTAGAACTTCTATTGAGTAGAACTAGAGACCAGCAACTCCGCGATAAGCACTTATAACCACAGTGAGAATGGTGATCAGTCCTATTGAAGTGCTGAGGATAAATAGAACAGAGGGTTTCTTAGGAAGAGGTGTTTCGCTATCGTGCTGCACAGCGTCAGTCTGGTTGGTATTTTTTGGTTGTTCAGTTGTCATAATGCTCCGAATTTAGATTTCAATGATTTTGATTGATTAGAACAATTACCAAAGATTGCTGATTAGATTGCCCCAAGGATGAACGATGCCTTGTCCACTTAATGCCTCTATAATGAAATCTGCATAAGCTCGTTCCCAACTATTGTCCTTTAACTAGACTATTGGAAATAAATCTTATAATCTTCTTTCTAAGGCGGTACAAATTATCCCATTTCACTAATTTGTTCGTAATAAATAATCCCCCCTAACTCCCGACTCCTTTGTCTACCGCGCATCATCCTGTTAAGAGTAAAAGGGGGTGGGGGGATAACGTATTTAGCCTTAAAATGGTGAATTAGTATTGACTAAATATCTGAAGCATTTTTTCACTAAGTGTCCGCCAAAAAACCAATCCCCCCGAATTTTAATTTTTAAGACTACAGCACATCATATTGTTAAAGACAGGAGGGGGTAGGGGGGATAAACTATTTAGCCTTAAAATAGTGAATGAATATTGCCTAAACATCAGAGAAATTTTTTGGTATCAATTTCTCTGTATAAAGAATGATGTATTTTGGGAAACGCTTGGTAAGGTTTCAGTAGACAAAAGCTCTTGGCTCAACTTGAACTGGAGTAGACCCAGACGCGATCGCACTGATGAATTATTACCGTGCGTTAGCAAAGCATACCGTCAGGCTTATCGCATTTCTACAGAGTATCGGGGTCAACTCCCATCTGCCGCAGCCGCTCCGCCAAACGCTCTGCCCGTTGACGCTCCTGCTGTGCTATTTGACGCTCCTGCCTAATTATTTCCTCTGGTGGAATAAGTCGATTGCCATTCTGGTCGTACCAATAGAGCCATTCCCTCATGTATCCTTCATGAGTACCCACCTCACACACACCCTATTCCCAACCCAATTTCTGGCATCCACACTAGGGAACTCATCTGACGCACGTAGACCCCATTCTCTAGACGATACACTTCAAACGAGTCGTGCTGGTCGCGCCTGTAATAGTCGGGGTTGTAGATGACGTAGTACAGCACACCGAGTTGAGCATACTTGGTCATCTTTTCGTCGTACTCGCCGCCTGGAGTTTCAGAGACAACTTCTAATACCCACTGCGGGACAATATTGTTTTCTTGCCAAAGTACGTAGCTTAGTCGGAGTTTACCACTAGGCTTAAATCGCTCTACTCCTAAACTCAGAAAGCTATCCGGTACAATTGCCGCTAATTGGGGTTGATAGTAAAATCCCATGTTCACCCCGAAAAACCAGTCCCTGCGGTCTGCCCACAGTAGAGCTAAGATTGCTCGTAGCAGAGTGGGGATGAGGATTTGCAGTTCGTTATCCACTGGGGTATCGTCAGAGTCGGGCAGTTCTTCAGCGGTGGGAAGATATTGCAACGGGTTGTACTGTACCATAACGTTTCCCCCTGGTAACTTACTGCTTGTATGTTAACCCGGTAAGACAGCCGAATTCTCATACCCAGCAGCGATCGCGCAGTACACCGTAGAGCATTGGTGATCCAGTTTTGATTTTGCCCTTTCATACGCCATAAAAGGCGTGGTGCGTTGACCATGCTGTTAATAGCATGGCTGCATGAACAATGATGATTCACCGACCCCTCCTGATACCCTTTTGGAGACTCTTGCAGCTAGAGTACGTGCTTGCCGGAGGGCTCTAGGTCTTACCCAAGAAGAACTTGCTGACCGAGCTGGTTTGAACTCCCGTCACGTTCAGAAGGTAGAAGCTGGAGAACTAAATGTCACGATTAGTACTCTTTCTGCCTTGGCTTTAGCCCTTGGGGTCAATATCACTGACTTAATAGAACCACACCTACTCTCTGGTTCTCGACCTCAAGCTACTAGTCTGCCACGCCTCTCTCCGACTGAAATGCTGCCTTGTTGCAGAAACACTGAGGGACTGAATTCTATCGGGCTGACTCCAGAAAGGTTATGCCATGCGATTTTCCATGCCTATACAGTAATTGATTCCATAGATTCTCGCCTGCTGGAAGGAGGACTGGAGCGTCTTGGTGGTGGTACAGTTGAGTTAGCAAATCTATCTTCTATTGTTGGTAACTTACTGGGAGCTGGAGTAGCTCTTCATTCGGGTGGGCAGTTTGTTCGCAATGGTCCACATAAGTTTCCCGATCTCCTATCTACCAATAGTGATTTTGCATCTGGAATCGAGATCAAGGTAGCTATTGAAACCAACGTTCCAAAAGGGCACCTTGCAAAAGCTGGCACCTACCTTACCTTTCGTTATGTATTAGTCACCACAAGCGGTTTTGACCGCTCTCACCGTGGAGACATAGTTTCAATATGGGAAGCACGCTGCGGAAGGCTCTCCGAGAGCGACTTTTCGGTTAGCAATACAGCAGGTGACAGTGGAAAGACGGCTGTGATAAAAAGCGAAGCTCTACGTAGAATGAATCTCGTCTATTTTGACCAAGCGCTGTGTCCGTACAAACGCTATGTCTACTTTAACTAGCTTTGAATTGGCAGGCGACCGTTACCACTGTGCTAGCAAGGCGGTAGCGATCACCCGTCCCAGAAGAGGCGGAACAGCATTGCCAATTTGCTTAACAATTTGGCTGCGGTTGCCTACAAATATATAGTCATCGTCAAAGCCCTGAAGTCTAGCTCCTTCCCTAGGGGTTAGCGCTCGATCTTGATATGGGTGGATGCATTTATTTGAACCTGGGTGTACAAAGTTTACGGTTAAAGTAACAGAGGGTTGATCAGGCTCAATTCGACTATACGAAGTACTAAAGCCGCTTGTTACCATTCCAGGAGGCAAGGAAAAAATATTTGCTCCTGCACATTTAATGACTTTCAGCATTTTTTCCGTATGGGCAGTAGCCTCATGCAATGTAAGCTGTTCCGTATTATTGCGGCGCTCAACTTCGTAGGGGCTAGGAGAAATATCAGAGCGATACTGAGTCTTTTTCTCCCCTGATCTCAGTTCTGGTAGGTCATGAATTGCTTCCATTACTGTAACTGCTGGCGCAAGTATATATTGCATTAATGGGTATGTCCGTACTACCTTGTTATGGTTGATGGGAGCCATACTACGCCCTTCAAAATAGTGAGTTGGCTCCGGAAAAATTACTTCCTTTTTGTTGCCAAAACGCCCAACTACAACTACCCGTTCTCTCCTTTGCGGTAAACCGTAGTGGACTGCATTTAGCACTCGCCAATCTGTACAATATCCAATAGCTTCAAATGTCTTGACGATTTGTTGAATAGTCTTCCCCTTATTGTGACTGATTAAGCCAACAACATTCTCCATAACAAAAAAAGTTGGTAGATAGAACTGAACAAACAGTGCAAACGACTCAAACAGTGTATTGCGAGGATCTTCCATATTCAGACTACGAAATGGACGTACTGAGGAAAAGCCCTGACATGGCGGGCCTCCGATCAATACATCTACATCGCCTGGGGCAAGCCCAGTAGTTTTGCAGAACTTAATAGGCAACCATTGCTGGATGTCGCCCTCGATCACGTAAGCGTGCTTGTGATTTGCCTTAAATGTCCTCAGTCTATCTTCCAGGAGGTCAATTCCAGCTCTTACCTCAAACTCACCTGTCGTCTCGAATCCCGCTGAAAAACCGCCTGTCCCGCAGAATAAGTCAATAATTTTCAATCGCTGCCCCATAACTGCTCTTTAACTGCTCTTTGCTCTTATGAAACACCATATATGGCGTGTTCGTTCATTTTCATCTTAATGCAGCAGTTTTCTGAGCATGTCAAGGGTAAGCAAATCAGAAAACGGATCGCTCTCTATTCTCGAATTCACAAACACACGCTAAATGTCAAGAATCACTATCGCCGTCCAACCGTCATCGGTTTTTTCTAATGTGGAACTGGTGTAATGTAACAGCTTTGACATCTACTCGTTGTTGATGGCGATCGGGATCGCCATCATCGTGATCGCGCGTTTCTCACTACGAGGTGACGTGGCTAGAGCCTTTGATTTGCTTGCCTGCTTGTCGCAACTGGCGTGTCAGTTGCAGGTTCAGTAATACCAGTATTAGTCCCAGACACGTAATTAGCAGAAAAACGTTCTCCTGGTTTAGTAAGAAAGCGAAGGGAAAGACAATAGACAGCGACAGCACCGCCAATGGAGCGAAATTGCCAATTCCCAGTACTACAAAAATAGTTGGCGGCAATAAAATTACTGCCCCCAGCGTACCTGCTGCCCAGAACGCCCGTTGCTGAGTTCGCATGAATAACAGCAGTTGGGCTAGGCTTGCGTAAATTAGCATTAAGCCAGCCTCCAGAGTAAGACCGAACAACGCCCCAGTTCTGCTCTCATTTACTTTCAGAGCAGCATTTGTACCAGTAGCTGATTGTGCAGGGGAGAGTAAAATAAATAAAGCCAAGGGGATGAGAACAATCACTACATTCACAGCGATCGCTACTACTGCCGGGCTTTTTTCACCCCAAATTAAGTCCTTTACTAACGAGCTATCAGCAAATCTTTTGCTATTAGAACCCCTCTTGGGTCGAGCGCGTAGCCAATCCTGTAGAGTTTGGCGATGAGGCGTCACAGCAGCAATTAAACAGAGGTATAGCAACAGATTCAACAACGATAGCGCCAAGAGGTTTTCTGACAGTGGCGTAGCGTAAACGCTACGATTTTCTATAGAGTTGTAATTGGCACATCCTATAGTCAAAACTGTAAAGCAAGCAGTTAATAAATAACTCTGCTGCTTGCTTAATATAGTGGCATTGGGATTACGAAAGCAACGCTGCCAAGCTTGCCAAATAAACCAAGTCAAAATGCCGTAATTCAACAGCACAAAACCGACGGCAGTTAAAACACTGTCACCCAATGGTAAGCTAAACCACTTAAACCCTTCTAACCCTGTGGCAAAGGATTCATTAAAAGAACTGGCGGACAAATGTGGGATTAGGCAAAAGGGGTTAAGCAGCTTCAGCCAAGTCGTTGAATTATAGTAACTGGTCGTACTTATTCCCTTAGTTAGCATTAGTAAAGCCAGAACCGTACCACTGCCTAACCAACCTTGAAAACCGCCTAGCCAAGAACTGACAATCCCATATAGCAACGCAGCACTGTAAAAGAAAATACAGCTACCAACAAGAACCCCATAGAAACTCAAAATTTCTCCCAAAGGAATTTTAGCGGCGAGTCCAGCCCACAAATGGAAAGGAACTGCAACGACGGCTACCAGATAAATCAAAATCGGAACCCCCAGCAGTTTTCCCGTCAAAATACCCGCAGTAGAGTGAGGGGTGAGGCGAGTAAAATTGAGGGTGCCGCGACGTTGTTCAGTAGCCAAATCACTAATTAGCAAATAGGTTCCTGCTAGTAACAGGATTAAGATGCCAATAATGCTCAGGTATATAAATCGGTCTAGTGACCATAATTGCCACTTTATGACAATATTGCCCAATCCATCCGGCAGGCATAGCGGTTCCTTACTATTAGGAAGGGGCTTACCTGTGCAATATTTGTTGTAGATATCCGCAATTCGGTTAACAGAATTCGGCAGCTGGGTTTGAAAATACATGAATATTCCAAATTGACCCAGCACAGAGATAGCAGTTGCCAGCAGAATGTTTTGAGGTTTAAGACGTCCTTTGAGTTCCCGCAACAGTTGGGGATTCCAGTTACCCAGTGGTTCTATAAAATCGTGCATTATGGAAAAAATCTCCTCTTGAAAGGATGTTTATAAAGACGCACTGCGATTGGAAGGATAAGGGTATCCTGTAAGTTATGGATATACAGACGAAATCTGCCTTCGCAGGTTTCCAAACTTGGGTTTTTGGTGAGTCGGCGTTAGCGTAGCGTGCCGTAGGCTAAAGAGGCTTAGCTTGGGTAATATTTTTCCCTGTCAGAGTTTTTAAATCGAATGTCACTGACTTAAAGGAGAATTAGTCATTCTTGGAAAAACTACAGAGTAGGGGCGGATGAATTACTCCTACAAACAACCTATGTTCCATTCGATAGAGAACTGCTATATTCGCTACAATCTTAAAATATCCGCATCGCCATTTACAATTTGCAAAGCCTTTTTGCAGACACGCGCTAAATATCAAGGATTACCATTGTCGTCCAACCGTCATCGGTTTTTTCTAATTGGAACTGGTGTAATGTAACAGCTTTGACATCTACCCGTTGTTGATGGCGATCGCTATCTAGCTTTTCTCCCTTCGTAACCGCGCTTAGTTGATGCACTCCATCTTTCTCGGAAATCTCAACTTGTTGCGCTCTCAGCAGTAGTAATTCGCTGTCCTTGTAGTAGATAAATTCTTGCAGGAAATTAAACAGCAGCATATCCAACTCATCGTTTTCTAAGCTGAAGGTGCGCGTCTCGGTTAGCGCGATCGCATCCAGATTATCAATCATCACGTTGAGCGTTGCATCACCCGCCGCGATGAAAAGCTCCTCTAAATCCTTTCCCCAAGCGTGAAAAGCAATATCAGCAGTGGCAACATCTTCAAGAAACTCGTAGGACATAATACTAATTCACTAAAATGGCGCTAAATATTAGTTAAGCTGTAGGTTGGGTTGAGCGAAAGCGAAACCCAACAAGTGTTTATATAGTTGGGTTTCGTTACCTCAACCCAACCTACGCTCTATTGTTCGCATGACTTCAAACGATCCAGAATTTCTGCTTTGCGATCGCTTACCTGTTTGCCGATAAAAACTAGCTCCGTCCCCTCTTGTTGAAATGGCTCCAGATCCCAACGTCCAGCCACGAAATTAAATAGGTAGTTTCCTTCAGGAAATCGTACAAAACCTTTCGCCCGGTAAACATCTGTCCCAAGGGAGTCGGCAAATTCTTCAAAACATTGTCGCTCGAAAGTAGCAGGACTTGTCGTGCTAAATGATTCAAATTCAAGTTGGTGAACGTGATGAGGTTGCGGTTGCACTCGCTCTCGACCAATACCAAATAGCAAATCAGGGTCTACTTGACAGCGCTTAGTATGCAAAATTGAGGCGACTTCGTTAAAGGAGCGCAATTTATCTTCTATTGCCTTTAACTCGCTTTCGGAAACTAAATCAACTTTATTCAGAAGCAGGGTGTCTGCTGCTTCAATTTGTATCCTAGTGGTATGTCCTACCGACGGATATTTCACCATTGCATCTGCATCGATAACCGTCACGACCCCATCCAGTCGCACTTTGGTTAAGCTTTCTTGAATGTCAAACACCAGCGCATCTGGTTCTGCAACCCCAGTTGTCTCCACCACAATATTATCGGGGTCAACACTATCAATGATTTCATTGACAGCGGCTTCAAACTCTCCTAACAGCGAACAGCAGACGCAACCACCACCGAGATCCGCCATTTGGACATTTTTGCCTTGAATGATTTTGGTATCGATACCAATTTCGCCAAATTCATTCATCAAAATGGCGATCTTTTTAGGAAAAGAGTCGAGAATGTGACGAAGTAGAGTTGTTTTTCCGCTTCCGAGTGGCCCCGTAATGACTGTAAGTGGCGTGCGTACCTGCATAAACTATCCCTTTGATGGAACTGTACTGCGATGATTGAAGAAATACCAGCGAGAATACATTTACTTCCGGCTAAAGGCTCCCCATACGTCGCTGTAATTAGACGAAAGCCGTCACAC
The DNA here is from genome assembly GCF_014695815.1 of Trichocoleus sp. FACHB-6. NCBI lineage: Bacteria > Bacillati > Cyanobacteriota > Cyanophyceae > Leptolyngbyales > Trichocoleusaceae > Trichocoleus > Trichocoleus sp. FACHB-6. The sequence goes on along the minus strand of NZ_JACJOY010000060.1, from coordinate 301 downwards.
GTTTTCCACATCATTCGTTGGAATACGAAAGACGATTCCCTAGAATATGGGTCTTGGTTTAACGGTAAGTTATATCCAAAAAGATGTGATATCTCTTTTGATGGAAAATGGATGGTTTATTTGGCGATGGGTGGAAATAATGGCAACACCTGGAATGGGGTTTGTCTATTGCCTCGGTTAAAAACCTACAGGAGTTACGCAGTTGAACTGAAGATGCGGTAGAAGGAAGGAATGAATTGTTAGCTTCCATCGTTTCCAGTGCCTCTATGTGAACGTTGAACTGAAGATGCGGTAGAAGGAA
>NZ_JACJOY010000006.1:0-5414 GCF_014695815.1 Trichocoleus sp. FACHB-6 | reverse complement strand
GTCCCTGACCCTCAGCCTGCCGTTGCTTGCCAGCGACAATCTAATGAGTCCCTAAAGCGCGAATTCACCGTTCTTAGCCACATTCCCGCTTCTTAGTTTTGTCAGTCAATCAGGAGACAACCCAAAAGTTTTGGATCTGGGCTTGCTTTACTTCCAACCTCTGCTAGGCTGCAAGATATTAGGATAATTTGAGGGCAAAAGTCCGACGATGGAACGAGGTCTCTTGTGGTTGCCCCTCTTGGCAGCATTTATCTGGCTGGCTTGGCAAGGGTGGAACGAGTATCAAAAAGTTGAAGCATATCGCCGCTGGGCAGGGCAGTTTGAGCGGTCTAAGTATGATATCTATGCAGTGCTGGCTCAAAATGACAGTAATTTGACTTGGGGAAAACCCACGCGCAAAGGCCCGGTGGAGGTGCAGACATTTTCCCTGAATGATGTGCAAGCTATTCGGTTGCTGGTGGATGACAAGCAAGTTGACTTTGATTCACCGCCTAGTAAAGGTCGCGTTGCTTCGCTGGAATTTGTATTTCCACTTGCTGCTGTGAAAGTTCCTTTTACAGAAATCCCTCTGGCAGTGCAATGGGGAAAGTTTCTTCAGCAGGAATTAGAAAATATGGCAGAGGGTAACGGGTAGCAATTTTTGTACCGTAGCTGTAGGTATTAGACAATAGGGTTTGGGATTAGCGACTGGAAAATGGGGACTGGGAAAGACTCTTCCCAATTCCCCATTTCTCTAGCTTGGTTGCAAGCCGTGATTGTGAATGATAGTGCAGATCCTGCGAGTTTATGACTGCGGCTCCAGAGGAGTTTGGAGCCGCAGTCACAGCAGCAGCATGGGCAGATCAAGCGCTCCAGAACTACTCGAACGTTTCGAGTTAGATGTATTGTTGAGCGTGCAATGTCTGAAGATAACGGCTACGCTTTAATCCGGAAAATTGACAGATGATGCCAGAGATGAAGATTGTAAACAAGCTCTCCTAGCAGGGTTCTAAATGCACGGTTGCGAGCCTATCGAACCTGCCAATTTAGTTGCATTAGTTGCGAAACTTGCTGGATGTAATACAAAGGGGAGTTGTGATTTTTGAGTGACAAATTATTGGTTTGTAACTCCTGACTCTTGACGTGTTTTTGGGTGCTAAAATACAATTGCTTTATCAGGGTCTGAAGAAGCTTCCTGCATACGCGGACATACAGCTGTAAACACTGGAATTGCCAATTGGCAACCTTGCCATCCAGCTTGAACTGAGACACCAAGAGTCTTACAACAGCCGCCTCTTCTTCCTATTGGATCGTAAAATTGACAGTACCGACAGGCTGAAACTGGAGAGTTTAAGGTGTTCATAAAAGCGTTTCCGTAAAAAAAAAATCACAAGTTCGATTGGTCTGTCTTTAATTAGTATGCAAGTAATTTTTTACAAGTAGCTATAAGTTGTACAGTTTCAACTTAAAACATTGCATTTCATCACAAAAAGTGATTAAGTTAGGTAACTCAATAGTGGTAGTTTACTGCAACGAAAGTTAAGCGATAGCAACATTCTTCTCGTTTCCGGTATCAGTCTGGAAACGCTTTTCAAGGGAAGATCGCCTCCTATAAAGCAATACAGTTCTCTTAAGAATATTTGTTGGAACGAAAGCCAAGACCCATAAGCACTTGTTGGTTGAGGTTATTACGGCCCAACCTATAAAGGCTAAACATCTAAACCCGGCAATTTTATTGGGTGAGGTTGCAAGGACTCAACCTACAACTAAAGCCCCATCCCTATTAAGGGTGGGGTTAGGGAGAGGTATAAATGATCTATTTTCAAGTCAGAGTCTCCTATTAGGCATTCTCCAGGCTTAAGCCGGGGAATGAGGCACAAAAATGACTGCGAGTTGCCTTTTTTATAGAGAATTAAGTTTTTCAATCGCCGCAATCGGCAATAATAAAGTATCTTCAATATGTGATCGCACGGCGGGTGTCACTTCACAATCGCTATTTAAGCAATCTACAAGCAACTTATTGGCATCGTAGTATTGCCTCAACAAGTGCTTCTGCTGATTGCTGAACTGCCAATCGTAACTGGCATTATTATGTTCCACGATTGCGGCTGATAATAGCTCAGTCCAAGTTTGTCCCTGCGCTTGCCACCATGTCTTAAATCTTTGTAAACCTTTATCTGGATTAGGTAATTCAGCTTTGAGTTGTTGCAGGCTGCGCCGTAACTCGCGAGCGCGATCGCTATCCAAAGCCAGAGCAAAATCTATCGCACAATCTAGAACGCGATTAATCGCCCGATCCAGCGCATCAGTATTATTCAAACCAGAAGCATCGCGATTCAGAAAAAAGTCTAAGGCATAAGCAAAGTCATCATCCATCCCAACGTCACCGTCAATAGCTTGAGCAAGACAAAGGTAAAGTGGTAACGGAAAGAAAGGAACGGTAGGAAAAGAAAAGCTAACAGGGCCAATGCTCAGAGTAGAAGCCAGAGAATGGTCAAAGGCGCAAGCAAGGGAAAAGTAAAATGCTCGAATAGCCGCAGGTTGCTGGATATATTCGACTGAAAGAGTTTTCTTATTGATACATCTGAGTAATTCCTGTACCTTGTCATCAGAAGCTGCAATCGCATCGATTTTTTGCTTCATCAATTGCAGCAAATGGTCAGCATTCCGTAACATTCCTGTGGCCAGCAAAAACACTTCCCGCCAACGTTTTTCGCCAACATGATTAACCAAATGTTCCAAAGCTTGTGGATTAGAACTGGCAACAAATTGTCTCGCAGTCAAATACTCTTGAAAAGTTAAATGAGAAAACGAGTAAATTTGCCGCGCCCTCTCTACCAATAAACCATATTGAGACTCAATAGATTTCAGCACCGCTTCACTATCCAGGCGCAACGTCTCCGGATCGGACTGGGAATCGGGTAAAGTTCTCAAATAGTCTGCGATCAGTTGCTGGATTTTATTTTGTTCAAAAAAGTAATAACCTTGCTCAAAAGTGATAGCTGCAACTTGAGTCAGCAGCTTAATCTTGTGTGGCAAAGACAAATTTCGATAAACTTCATTTCGTTTAATGCCTTTAGCTTCATCTCGTTTAACAAGGAGAATATCTAATCCTTGCTCGTATAGATTGGAGCGTTTCGAGGGAAATTCCCCTTTCATCGCAAAAACTAAACAAGTCAAATTTAGTAAAATTGGCGTGACTGCTAGTTCTCGAATTTGTTTATTTTCTGGCCGCTTTAGCTTTTCTAGAAACCGATTTGCAGTAGCTAAACCTTCTGGGGGTGAACTTCTACCAACTTCTACAAACCACTTTTTTGAAAACGACTCAATCTGCTCTGGATTCAAATCTGCAATTTCCACTTCTGTGAATCCCGGCAATCGAGGAAACTGGGCAGCAATTCGACAAGAGATAATTAGCTGATTCTTGTAATACTTTTGGGAAAATCTGCGAATTTGTTTCAGAACTTCTTCGCTATTTGGGTGTTGAACTTCATCCAAACCATCTAGCAAAATTAAAGCTTTACCTTGCAAAAGCAAAGTTTCCACAATAGCCTCCGAAACTCCGCAGCTACCAAGTTCTTGGCTAATGTAGTTTACTAAACTGAAACTGCCTTCATCGCTGGCATCCTCAGCAAAATTTTTCAGCCTAATAAAAATTGGTATTCGGTATCCTTGAAACTCGCCTTTGTTACACTGAATAGCCACATATTTCAGAAATGTGGTTTTACCGGAACCCGGTTTACCCAGCACCATCAGCTTAGGATAACTTTCTACTGCCTCAAGCCCTAAAACTCTTGCTTGACGCACCCGACTCAAGCCAAAACGATCGAACTCGTCTGCATCTGGATTAAAGCCTTGCACCAAGTCCGAAATCTCCAACCAACGTTGGCTGGTGATCTCCTCTAGAATATTGACATCGATATAAATATTGTCTACGCCAACCCGTCGAGCAATATCCAACAGGCGCAGCGTACCGCACTGTTCTTGAATTTTGTCTCGGTAGAGCGATCGCACCTGCTCCACCAAAGTATCAATCTCCCAGCCATTGTTGCGAACATTCTCTATTTGCTCAGCTCCTTCACCTTTGATTGGATTGGCAATCTCTTCCCAATTGAGATCCAGCTGAAAGCAAAGTTCGATAAAGATCCGACGCTCCACAGGTTTGCCTGCCAAAAATCTCCCCACTGGCTGGCGAGTTCTTAACCCAACCTCAACAGCTAAATCTTCTTGCGTCCAGCCCTTGCGGGCAAAGGCTTGCCTTACGTGTTTGAGAGCTTGTGAAGAAACTTGAATAGAGCGTTTAGCCATAAATCAGAGGTCAACCCCTGTATTTTTTATATATTTTTTAGGCTACCATACTTTATTTTTTTAAATATACTGCGATTAATCTTAAGCTTCACTACGATGTTACAGCAATCTTTGTAAATAATTAATAATTCTAAAACAAATGCTACAAATCATACATGATTTGATTCTTTGTCCAAACTTTATTTCATACACGAATATTTTATGCTATGAGGCAATCTGTGGAGGAGAGTCTATGCAGCAAGTTGAAGAACCAGGCCCAGAGGTAGACAAACAATACTCCGTACAATCAGAATTTGCAAACCTAGAATCCATCTTTTTTTTTACACTGTAACTCAGCAATCTTACAGCTAACTCAATACCATTTTAGACGCAAATGAATCGCTAAAACGTACCTGCCATCAATAGACGGAAGAATAAAAAGAATATTTTTGTTTGAGGTAATCGTCTGACCAAAAATTGCCGAAGCAACAAAACCTCGTCTGATATTTATCAAGCCCATTGAAAATATTTTTCTCTTACTTAAACAAGAGTGGCTTGGCGGGTATAAGTTTTTACGAATATTACTAACAGTATTTACTACTTTAATCCTTTTATTATCGAACCGGAAGCTAAATTTACTCCAGTGGGTTACATTGAGGATCTGGGAAAGGAAGGAACTAAAGCATCGCCATCCAGATTTAAAAGTGCCAGCAAAAAAACTAACTGTAGTTGAAAATGAAGTTTAATAAAATTTGGAAGGTACATAAAATATTAGAAATAGACTACGAAGATACAAGGAATAATTATTTATACACATAAAATTTTTACTTGTTTCAAACTCGTTCTTTGGGATTTTAAAATATGAGCATAACACTTGTCAACGTAGCCTTGCCAATCGTAACTGATGAAATTGAAGCAACCTTAGATACTTATCCAGAAGATCCCTATCAAAAAGCTTTTGCTATTCCTGAGTTACGAGAAAAACTCATCGCTTATGTACTCAGCACAATTCCTAGCACTTACACAGTTGTTGAGGCAGGGTAAGAGCATCTTAATCAGGCTTGACACAAGGAATCAGAAGAATCTAAGGTAGGGTCAAGAAAACAAGAACTGAGAACTTGAATCATATAATCATCATCCATAGCGGC